>NZ_CP042652.1:2709535-3019071 GCF_013177675.1 Arcobacter acticola | reverse complement strand
CTATTTATAAACTCTTTAATACGTAATTAGTAAATATTATATCAAAATTTTTTATAAAACAGCTTCAAAGTAATATAAATACAGTAAATTTATACAAGAATTATAAGTTATACACATGGTGAATAAGTAGTGAATAGTTTTTTTCTTTTAAGAAAGAATTTATCAAAAAGATACCATTATATCGCATGTTGTGTAATGTGAATAAATAAAGAATGAAAAGAGTGAAAAGGTGAAAATATTAGGAATTGACCCAGGGACTAGAAACTGTGGATATGCCATAGTAGAAAAGAATGGAAATAGCGTAAAATTGATAGAAGCAGGGTTAATAAAAATAAAAACTAAAATTTTGCAAGAGCAAATTGTAGAGATGACTGAGGGTTTTGATTTGATATTTG
This sequence comes from Arcobacter acticola, assembly GCF_013177675.1. Taxonomy (NCBI): domain Bacteria; kingdom Pseudomonadati; phylum Campylobacterota; class Epsilonproteobacteria; order Campylobacterales; family Arcobacteraceae; genus Arcobacter; species Arcobacter acticola. The sequence continues at coordinate 3,018,676 of NZ_CP042652.1, read as the reverse complement.
ATAAGCATGTAATCAATCATGTTTCAATAGAAGATATGTTTTATGCATTTAATCCAAAAACTGTTATAAAATTAGCGCAATTTAGAGGTGCTATTTCTCTTAAGATTTTACAAAAATTTGGAAATTTTGCTGAATATACACCTCTACAAGTAAAACAAGCAGTAACTGGAAATGGAAAAGCAACAAAAGAACAGGTGGCTTTCATGGTTAAAAGGCTTTTAGGGGTTAAAAAAGAGATTAAACCACTTGATATTACAGATGCTATTGCAATAGCTTTAACCCATGCTCAAAGATTGTAATCTAATTTTAAAAAAGATATAATCAATGCTTTTAAAAAATTAGGATATATAATGACAGAAGAAAATAAAATCCTGTTCACAGGTAAAAAAATCGGAATATTAGCTTCATATAATGGTAGTGGATTTGAAACTATACAAAAAGCTATTGATGAAAAAAAACTTAATGCTAAAATTGTTGTGGTAATTTCAAACAATACAAATGCAGGAGTTTTATCAAAAGCAGAATCTTATAATATTCCAAATTTTATTATAAATGATAAAAGATATCCTGGTCAAAATATAGATGATAAATGTGCAAGATTATTAAAAGATTTTGATTGTGATTATGTATTTTTATCAGGTTTTATGAAAAAAATCGAATCAAGTCTTTTAAATGCCTTTCCTAATAAAATTATAAATACCCATCCAGCCCTTCTACCATCGATTTATGGTGGTCAAGGAATGTATGGAAGATTTGTTCACGAAGCTATTATAAAAAATGGTGAAAAAAAATCAGGGGTTACCATTCATTATGTGAATGAAGTTTATGATAAGGGTGAAATTATTCTTACAAAAGAATTAGAACTTGAAAATAATGAAACAGTTGATAGTTTAGAAAATAAAATAAAAGAGCTTGAAAAAGAAGCTATTGTAGAGGCTTTTGAAAAACTACTAGCTTAAAAGCTAGTAGAGAAATACTTATTTTAAAGTAGTTGCTAAATCTTCAGCTGTTTTAATAAATTTAATACTTGTAACTTTAGAATTATCTAAAGTAATAATAGTAATTTTATCTTGTTCAACTGGAAATAATGCTTTGTTATCTTCATCAATTAAAAGAATTGAAAAATTATAATCTTTCATTTTAGGTATTGCAAAAAATTTAGAAATTAAACTTGGCATTCCTGTAATATCAGCAACATATGCAATATTATTGTTAATTAAATAATCTTTTTCTTTAGCTGCTAAAAACTCTTTTATAGTATTACTTTCTTCTTTAGTAGCAGAAAAAATAACAGTTTTGATTTTTGAATCAATTGTGCTTTCTTTTTCAAATTGATCTTTTACTGTTAATACTGGAAGATCACTTCCTACTGTTAAAGAGTTAGCAAATGCACTTAATCCTAAAAATATTGTAAATAAAAATTTTTTTATCATTTTTTTCCTTTGGTTTTAAAATGCAAGATTTTATCAACAAATAGTAAACGAAAGGTTAAGGAAGAAAAATTATTCTTTAGATAAAGTCGGTAAATGCCACTTTTTATAATATGCAAGTAGTCTTAAAATTACTCCAAAAATAAATACAACCATCATAGTAAATAAGTTTCTTAATTCAAATAATTCTAATGTAAATATTATAGTTGCTATAATCAATGCAACAGTAGCATAAAATTCTGATACTAAAATAGATGGTACTCTATTTATTAAAATATCTCTTATTGTTCCACCTCCAACGGCTGTAAGAAAGGCTAAGATTAAAACACCTAAAAAATTAAATTCATTTTGAATAGCTACAATTGAGCCTGTGATTGAAAAAGATACTAAACCAACAGCATCGGAGATTATAAAAGCAGTTTTTCCTTCTAAATCATCTATTTTATGAAGTTTAAAAAGTAGGGCAATTAAAACAGTAGCTACAACTAATACAACAGGAAGATTGTTAGTAAAAACATAAGGTGTTTTATCAGCTAAAACATCCCTAATCATTCCACCACCAAGTGCCGTTAAAAATGATGAGATAAAAACACCTAAAATATCTAGTTTATAGTGTACAGCAATTAAAAAACCACTTAGTGCAAAACAAATTACTCCAATAATATCAGCTATTTCCAATGCACTCATTTTTTCAAATCCTAAAAATTAATATGATACAAAATTGTATATTTTATTGATTATACTAAAACAGGGTTAAAAAATTGATAAGCCTGTTTTTGAAGTAAATAGTTCTAATGCCTTTGTTCCAATTAGTGAATTACCTTGGGCATTTAATTTGGGTGAATAAACACATATTGACATTTTTTGAGGAACGATAGCCACAATTCCACCTCCAACACCACTTTTCCCTGGAAGTCCAACTTTATATGCAAAATCACCACTTGCATCATAGTGACCACAAGTTAACATTAAAGAACTTGTTCTTTTTGCTTTTGATATGCTAATTAATCTTTCATTTGTAAGAGGATTAACACCATGATTTGCTATGTATTGCATAGATTGAGCAAGTTGAGAAGTACTCATCATAATAGAGCATTGTTTAAAATAAGTATTAATAACTGTATCAATTTTATTATGAATATTATTGTAGCTTTTTATCATATTTATTAGTGCAAAATTTTTAAATCCATTTTCTAATTCTGATTTATAAATATCTTTATCATAAGTTATTGTGTCATCATTTGCAACTTTTTTTATAAAATCTAAAATAAATTTAAAAGTATATTTTTTATGAATTGAAACTAGGGTATCTGTGGTTACTATGGCACCTGCATTTATAAATGGATTTCTAGGAATTCCATTTTCATATTCAAGTTGAACTAAAGAGTTAAAAGGATCACCTGATGGTTCATGTCCTACTCTTTGATAAAGATCTCTTCCATATTGATGAAGGGCTAGGGTAAATGTAAAAACTTTTGAAATGCTTTGAATAGAAAACTTACTATTAACGTCTCCTACTCCAAAAGAAGTTCCATCAAATAAACGAACAGACATAATAAACTGATTTGGATCTACTTTTGCAAGTGCTGGAATATAATCTGCAACTTTACCTTCTGAAAAAAGAGCTTGTATTTCCTTTTCTATTTCTTCTAAAATAGCTTGATAGTTCAATTTATCTCCTAATGATTCTTTATATTTTACGTAATTTTACACTTTTTTAGTGTCTTATAAGTGTTTATGTAACAAAGAGTATTTTTATTTAATTATTATTAAGTTTAATCATAAAAAAAGATTATATTAAAATTGATAAAAAATTCCACATTTTATCTGATATCTAATAATAAAATTGATTAAATATTCCTTAATATAAAAAATAGGCATGATAATGAAAAATAATGATTTGATATATATTGGTATTGGTGCAAGTGCAGGAGGACTGGAAGCTTTACAAAATTTAGTTAATCATATTCCTACAAATACTAATTTTACATATATAGTTGCTCAACATCTATCTCCCACATATAAAAGTCTTTTAGTTGAACTATTGTCAAAAGATGCACCTATTAAAATAAAAGCTGCTGAAGATGGTGAATTATTACTCCCCCAATAAACAGAGCTAATTTCATTAGCTAGCATATTTAACACTTTGATGTTGAAAAAAGTTAGCTATTTTTTGTGGATTTTTTTGTAAATTCTCCATATAATTTTGTGTGTTTTCTTTTAGTTCTTTTTGATTTTTTGGCAGACCATTTTTATGTACATTACTCTTATAATCTTGATTCAAATATTCATCAGGATTAAATTCTGGGGAGTATGGTGGAAGATAAAAGAGTTTGATTTTATCTTTATGCTTTTCTTCCCAAGCTTTTACTAATTTAGCATGATGTACTCTTAGGTTATCTACTATCATAAATACTTTTTTATCATTTGATTTTATTACTTTTTCTAAAAAATCTATAAAATTATCTGTAGCTATTGAATCATCATACAATGCAAACATTGATTTACCTGTATTTGTAATGGCTGATATCATATTCACTTTAAACTTTTTAGCTGTATGAGTAAGAATAGGTTTTATTTTACTTCCTATTGGAGCATATCCTTTTAAATTTGATGGCATTGATACACAAGCAGTCTCATCAGCCCACCAAATATCAGCATTATTTATTTTTGCTTCTTTTTTGATTTTTGGATATGTTTCTTCCAACCAAGCTTTAGTTGCACTATCTTTTCTTTCATAAGCTCTTTTTATTGGTTTTTTCGAAGTAAATTGCCATTTTGCAAGATAATCTCCAACTGTTGATATTGGCATATCAATATCTACTACTCTTAGAATTAACTGTTTTACAGCTTCTCTTGTCCACAAAGCAAACTTAAACTTTAATTGTTCTGGGGTTGTATCTATAAGCATTCGGATGATTTTTTCCTCTTGTTCATCGCTAAGTCTCTTACCAGACTTTTTAGGACGACCAGTTTTTTGAACTTTAAGTGCTTTTTGACCATCTTTTTTATATTTGCTATACCATCTTGATGTTGTAATTTTTGACAAACCTAATATTGCAGCTGTTTCAAGATTACTTATACCACTATCCCTTAATTTAATTGCTCTATCTCTGAGATACTGTAATGTATTTGAATCTACTTTTCTAGCATCATTTTTTTCTAATTTATTTATTTTTTCCATTTCAAATTATAGCTAAATTTAGCATATAATTAGTTTAGTTTATCGGTGGAGTAATAATTGAAGCAAATACTATGTATATTTGCCCTCCAAATAAAAATATTGTAGTTGATGAAGATAAAATATTACTTCTAGAAACAAAAGAGATAAGTTATGGACCAAAACCATCTGTAAATTTACTTTTTGAATCAATAGCAAATGCTAAAAAAAATAAATCAATAGGAATTATTCTTTCAGGAACTGGAAGTGATGGAAGTAGGGGGATTAGGGCTATTAAATCAGAAGATGGATTTACAATAGCACAACAACCTATGAATGCAAAATATGATGGAATGCCAAATTCTGCAATAAATACTGGAAATATTGACCTTATTTTAGATACTGAAGTTATGATAACTGAAATTATAGAGATTTTGAATTATAGGGGAAAAAATATAAATCAAAATCCTATTCAAAATCAAAATCAAGTTTATACTAGCATTATCAAAAAAATATATACTGTCAAAAAAGTTGACTTTTCATTATATAAAAACTCTACAATTCAAAGAAGAATTGAAAGAAGAATGGCTGCTCTTAAAATAGTTAATATGAGTAATTATTATAAATATCTTTTAGAAAATGCAGAAGAAGCAGATTTACTTTTCCAAGATATTTTGATAAATGTTACATCATTTTTTAGAGATGAGGAGGCTTTTGCTTCATTAAAAGAGATATTAAAAAAAGCCATTGAAGAAAAAAAAGATAAAAACATTAGAATCTGGATTCCTGGATGTAGTACGGGAGAAGAGCCATATTCAATAGCAATAATTCTATCAGAACTTTTGGAGAATAAAGTAGCTGATTATAAAATACAAATATTTGCAACAGATTTAGACGAAAGTGTAACTTCAATTTGTAGAAAAGCTAGATATCCAGAAGCTGCAATTATAAATGTTGATAGAAATATAGTAAAAAAATATTTTACAGTTAAAAATGATGAGTATGAAGTAATAAAACCAATAAGAGATATGTGTATTTTCTCAAGACATAATATTATTTCAGATCCTGCATTTATGAGACTTGATTTAATCTCTTGCAGAAACATGCTTATATACTTTACGACTGAACTTCAAGATAGAATTTTTCCTATGTTTCATTATGCTTTAAATGATACGGGAATACTATTTTTAGGAAAATCTGAATCTATTGGAAGATACAATTATCAATTTAAATTTTTAGATAAAAAATGGAAAATATATCAAGCTATATTTCATGGGCAAAAAACACCTCCATTCCCTGTCAAACTTCCAAGTGAAAGAGAAAAAGCTAGATATCAATATAAAGAAGTGGAAGCAGCTGTTCAGCCTACAATATCTGATATGATGACTGAGCATATAAGAAAACATATTATTCCTAGATGTATTATTGTAAATGATAGTTTTGAAATGGTTTATATTAAAGGAAAAAATCCTTATTTAGTACATCCTGAGGGTGAAATTACTCAAAATGTATTTAAAAATATACATGATTCTTTGAGTCTTGAATTAAGAGCAAATTTGCACGCTTCTCAAAAAGAGAAAAAAACTATAAAAAGTAATTTTATAAAAGTTACAATAAATAGTGAAGTTGTTTATGTAAGAATGCTAGTTTCCCCACTAGATAATTCATATACAAAAGATTTATATTTAATTTGTTTTCAAGAAGAAGAATCAATTATTTTTGAGAAAAAAGAGTATTTAAATTCAGATGAATATAGTGGTGAAGTAGAAGCCTTAAATCTAGAAATAGCAAAAACAAAAGAGCATTTACAAACAGTAATTGAAGAACTTGAAACCTCAAATGAAGAGATGCAAAGTTTAAATGAGGAACTTCAAAGTTCAAATGAGGAACTTCAAAGTTCAAATGAAGAGTTAGAAACTACAAATGAAGAGCTTCAAAGTACAAATGAAGAGCTTCAAACAGCATATACAGAGATGAGGTCTATGTACGAAGAAAGAGATGAAGAAAATAAAACTACTATAAAATTAAAAAAAGAGTTAGAAGATATTTCTTTTAGAATAAAAGCTATTCATGATGTTACAAAAGTTGGAATAATTGATTATCATGTAAGCAATATGTCTGATTATTACATTGATGATAATTTTGCAAAAATTTTAGGGTATGAGTTAAGTGATTTGTCACATAAAGTAGATTTTATGACTTGGTATGAATCTCAAATTCATAAAGATGATAAAAAAATAAGACAGCAAAAAATAGAAGACTTACTTTTAAATAAAATAGACTCTTGTATATTAGATTTAAGAGTATTAAATAAAAATGAAGAGTATATTTGGATTCAGTGTTATTATATAGGTGTAAAAGAGACTAATTCAGCACATGTACTAAGATTTATTGGAACAATAAGAGATATAACTCAAGAGAAAGAAAAAGAAGAAAATAACAAAAACAAAAAAGAGATGATATATACTCTTTCAGCAGTAAACTTAAATGGTATATATATTTATAATTTTGAAAAAGAGAGAATAACTTACATTAATGAAGAATATACAAAAATAACAGGTTATAAATTAGGTGATTTAAATAAAAAAACAGCAAGTGATTTTGTAGAGTTATATTATCCAGATGAAGTGGAAATTATGAAAAATCACATAATTAACGTAAAAAAATTAAAATCAAATGAAAAAACTATAAATATAAAATATAGATTTAAAAACAAAAATGGTAATTATTTAACTTTAATTTCAAAAGATACAATATTGAGATTTGATGAAAAAAATGAACCTATAGAAATGATAGGAACTTTTGTTGATATTAGTCAATTTATGGATGAAAAAGCTGATCAAAGTCAATTAGATAATATCATTGATTCTTTAAACATTGAGGATGCTTGTAATGGAAGAAAATAAAGAATTAAGAGAAAAAGCTTATGAAATAATAAAAAGAAAAGGCGAATTCTTTTCCTTAAAATTTCAACATAGTGATTTAAAAACTCTTCTTCATGAATTGGATGTTTATCAAGCTGAACTTGAGGCTCAAAATGAAGAGTTAAGAAATAAAGAACTAGCTTTAATAAATGCAAATGTAAAGAATCAAAAGTTATTTAATGAAGCTCCATTTCCTTATTTATTATTAGATAATAGTTTAGTAATAATAGAAGCAAATTTTTTAGCGCAAGATTTCTTTAATTTTACAAAATCAAAAAAATCAACGGTACTTTTCTCTACTTATATAAAACAAGGAGAAATGAAAAAGTTTTTGAATTGGATAGTTTCAAATGAATACAAAAACAATTATTTGGAACTTGATTTAGTTAATTTTAATAAAAAATCAAATAGATTTAGACTTTATTTGAAAGATTATGAAAAAGGAAAAGAGGGATATTTATTATCGCTTAGAGATGTTCAAAAAGAGGTAGATTTAGCAGAAGATTTAAATAAAAAAAATCTTTTATTAAATGAAATAACTCAAAATCAAGAAAATATGATTATAGTTTATGATAATGAATATAATTTATTATTCTTAAATGATAAATTTTTAGAGTTTTATGCTTCAAAAGATATAAGTGATTTTAGAATAAAATATGATTCAATTGATTGTACTTTTATTAAAAATGAGGGTTTCTTTAGTGTAGATACTAAAATAAATCTTCATTGGACAGATATGATGATTAATTCAGAACAAAAAAATAATTTAATACTTATTAATGAAAAAAAATCAGATGAAGTAAAAGCCTTTATTGTGTCAATTTCAAGAAGTAAAACAGATCATATAATATGCTCATTATCTGAAGTTACTGATATTTCATTAGAAAAAAGGAAACTAGAAAAAAGAGTTTTCTATGATGAATTAACACAGATTTATAATCGTGCAAAATTTAATGATTTTTTAAATACAGAATTTTCTTTTTTTAAACGACAATCTTTAGATTTGTCTATTGTAATGTTTGATATTGATTTCTTTAAAGATATAAATGATAACTTTGGTCATGATGTTGGAGATGAAGTATTAAAATATTTATCTGATATTGTTGCTAAGAGATTAAGAGAATCAGATATATTTGCAAGATGGGGCGGAGAAGAGTTTATCATCTTATTAAAAGCATGTAGTAAAGAAGATGCTTGTAATTTTGCTCAAAATTTAAGGTCAAATATAGAAGATGCTATTTTTCCAAATGAAATAAAAATTACATGTAGTTTTGGAGTTACAGCTACTCTTCCAGATGATAGTATAAAAACATTTCTTAAAAGAGTAGATGAATTACTTTATGAATCGAAAAGAAATGGTAGGAATCAAGTGACATGTTAGAGCAAACTGACATAGAATTAAGAAAAAAGGCCTATGAAATTATACAAAGAAAAGGCAATGATTTTTCTTCAAAATTTGAAAGTAGTGATTTAAAAACTCTTCTTCATGAGTTGGATGTTTATCAAGCTGAACTTGAAGCACAAAATGAAGAGTTAAGGGAGAAAGAAGAAAAACTATTAACTTCTCAACTTGAGTATGAGAGTTTATTTATGGACGCTACAATAGGGTTTATTTTACTTGATAATAAGCTAGAAATACAAAATATAAATAATATAGCAAGAGCTTATTTTGCCTATAGATTTTTAAATGAAAAAAATAAAATGTTTATTAGCTTAATAGCAAGAAATGGTATAAAATCTTTTTTTAATTGGATTGATAAAAAAGAGTATCTTAAAAAACATTTAGAAATAGACTTACTTTGTGATAGTGGAGTAGCAAGTTTTAGATTAGATGCAAAGCCATATTTACTAAAAGATAAATGGATAGTTTTAACTTTAGAAAACGTAGAAAATGAAAAACTCTATGCATTAAAGAAATTAGAAAACTATAAAGAAGTGCTGTATACTTTAGCGGAACTAATAGAAAAAAGAGATCCATATACAGCTGGTCATTCAAAAAGAGTAGCAACATATGCGAAAAAAATAGCAAGTAAAATGCATCTTACAAAACAAAATTGTGACATGATTTATGAGGCTGGTATTTTACATGATATTGGTAAAATTGTTATTCCTGATTCTATCTTACTAAAACCATCAAGATTAAATGATAACGAATACAAACTTATAAAAAAACACTCTTCTATAGGATTTGAACTTTTATCTAAAGTTAATGATTTTAAAAAAATAGCAAATATTATTCACTTTCACCATGAACGAGTTGATGGACTGGGTTATCCAAAGGGCTTAAAATCAGATGAAATTCCTCTTGAATCAAAAATTTTAGCTATTGCAGATGGCTTTGATACAATGACAACAAACAGAATATATAATAAAAGAAAAAGTCTTGAAGAAGCTTTAGAAGAGTTAAATGAGGGCACCTCTAAAAATTAGTCAATATTCATAAAAATTGAAAATATTCATAAAATCACTGATGATGTATACTTTGCAATAAAGCGACAAAACCCTTTATGTAAGGCTTTTTGTAGGACTTTTTAGCTAAAATATCTATATAAATATAGGTACAAAGGTTAAAAAATGGCAGGACTATTTGACTACGAATTTCAATTGGAAAAAATCAATAAACATCAACCACCGCTACAAAAACTAAACAAGATTATTGATTGGGAGATGTTTAGAGAAACAATTGAATCAGCTTTAGAAAAAGAGGATAGAAAGTCAAATGCAGGAAGAAAGCCATACGATAAATTGCTAATGTTTAAAATTTTAATACTTCAACGATATTATAATCTTTCAGATGAACAAACAGAATTTCAGATCAAAGATAGATTATCATTTTTAGATTTTTTAGGATTGCAAATCGGTGATGATGTACCAGATGAAAAGACTATATGGTTGTTTAAAGAGCAACTAAAAGAGAAAGGTTTATCCAAAAAATTATTTGAACTATTTACCTCTAAACTTATCTCAAATGGAATAGTTGCCAAAGAGGGGACAATCGTTGATGCTTCATTTGTAAATGTACCCAAACAAAGAAATACAAGAGATGAAAATAAACAAATCAAAGAGGATAAAATGCCACAAAGCTTTGAAGACAATCCAAATAAAAAAGCTCAAAAAGATTGTGATGCAAGATGGACAACAAAAGGAGGTCAAAGAGAATATGGATATAAAGATCATGTAGCCTCAGATCAGAAAACTAAAATTATCACTAAATATGAAGTGACGCCAGCTTCAACCCATGATTCACAAGTGGTTAAAGATTTGATAGATGGAGATGATAATACCCTCTATGCTGATAGTGCTTATAAATCTGAAGAGACTGAGCAATATCTCGAAAGTAAAAATGTGAAATCAAAAGTTATCAAAAGAGCCTACAGAAACAAACCCTTAACCAATGCCCAGCATAAAGAAAATTATAAACACTCTAAAACAAGAGTAAGAGTTGAACATATATTTGGAACACTTACAACTCAAATGCATAATGCACTTAATCTTCTCTCAATTGGAATAGATAGGATAAAGTCCACAATAGGACTTACGAACCTTACCTACAACTTAGTCAGATACGAACAGATGGTTAGATTACAAAAGGTAAAATTGATATGAAAAGAGTTGGGAAATGGATGAAATATCCAAAATATTAGGGTGATTTCCACAAAATTCTTAGTAAAGTTCAGTTAGAATTGGGCTGAGATTTTTTAAAAATCAAAAAAAGTAAAAGTTGGGAGCTTTAAAAGGTATTTTTAGAGGTTCCCATGATTATAAAAATAGTATGTATGATAGTGACATAGTAGATATAGCGATTGAAGTGCTATCAAAAGAAAAAATTGATGAGAATATATCTCAGAATCCAATCTCACAAATGGAAAGTGCTAGATTCTCATATTTTTATAATGACCAATTAACACATTTATATAATATTAATTATTTAGATTTTATTATAAATCAAAGAATTTTGGAAGAGTATAATTATTTCCATGTTTTAAGTCTTAAAAATTTTTCTGAATATAATAAAAAATTTGGATGGATAGAAGGTGATAGATATTTAAAAAATGTGGCAACAATTTTAAAAGATTTATTTATAGATTCTGATAATCTTATTTTTAGAGTATTTGGGGATGATTTTGTTGTATTAACAAAAGATAAAAACACAATAGATTTAGAAAACTTTTCCATATTAGATGATGAAATCGTTAAGATAAAATTAGTATCTCATTTTATTGTAGATTTAGATATTCATATTTTAAAAGATATTGATAAACTTGGGATTTAATAAATAAAGGATTAAATAATCCTCTATTTACTTTTCTATTTTTGAATTATATATTGGATAGTAGGACCACTACTATCAATACTTAAAACTTTGTAACCATGATTCTTCATATCAATTGGGATATTATTGATACTTTGAGGACAATCACTAATTATCTCTAAAATCTCACCTTTTTTTAAACTTTGCATTGCTTCAAGAGTTTTCACAGCAGGATAAGGACAAGGCTCACCTTGCATATCAAGTCTATAATCTGGAACTATATTTTCTTTTTCCATCTCAATTTCCTTTTGTTTGTAATTTAAATCTATAATTTTTTTCTAATTTTAGAATTAATAAAAATAATAAAAATAAGAAAATATAATTCATAAATAATCCACCATAAGAGCCAAGTGATTCAAGCATATTTATTTTTGGCCAAGATGTAGCCAATGAGATTGAAAAACTATCCCACATAAACGCAAGTAAAGTAGCACCAATTACATTTCCAATTCCAACAATCCAAAAGTGAACTTGACCTTCAACAGCTCTATACATCCAACCACATTCACAACCACCTGCAAGAACAATACCAAATCCAAATAATAAACCACCAATAATAGCATTTGGTCCAGCCCACATGATTTTAGGAGGTGCACCCATCATTATATAAGAAAATACTCCAATAGTAGAAACAGCCATACCAACTACAATAGCAATTGCAAGTTCGCTTCTTCCTGTTGTAAAAATATCTCTAAATGCAGATGTAAAACAAATCTGAGCTTTAGCAATAAGTAAACCAAAAGCTGCTCCAAAAAGCATAGCAATTCCGAGTTTCATGCTATTTGCAACAAATATTAAGTATAAAGCCCAAATAAGCATAGCTATAAATACAAAAGAACCTATTGTAAATAATGATTTTACTTGTTGCTTATCTTTTTGTAAATCTTTGCTACAAGAAACTTTTTGTAGTTTTATTTTTGATTTGAAAAAAGAAAGTTCAGTTACTTTTACACCTAAATAAACACCAATAATCATAGCAAGAGTAAAAAACCATGCATGAAGTGAAAACTGAGGAATTCCAGTAAACAAACTAGCAAGGTTACAACCCATACCTAGACGTGCTCCAAATCCTGCAATTATTCCACCTATTAATGCTTGTGCAATTCTGATATTACTAGCAGGCATTCTAAGCTTTACATTGTTTCCCCAAAAAGCAGCTGCAATACATCCAGCGAACATACCAATAATCATAACACCATCAATTCGAGTAAGGCTATTCCCTTCCATTTTCATGATTTTATAATAACCCCAATTGCTAATATCAACACCAGCAAATTGTAAAATATGTCCACCCCATCGTGTGAACTCACCTGTAACTGCCCAATAAGTACCTGTTATACCAAAATAGTAAGCAGCAAGAACTCCTAACGCTATAACAGCAGGTGTTGGACGCCAAAAACTAACTAAATAGTTTTGTTTAAATTGCTTGAAATATTCCATGCAATGTTCTCCTAACAGTATGTTTTAATTTTGAATTTTGGATATGACTTTTATTACTTTAAAAGTATGTTTATCCTAAAAAAGATGAGATTGAAGATTGTTCATTTATCTCTATTTGTACCACAAATCTGAAGAAATATTAATATAAAATAGCTTAATAATTATTGAAAAAGTAAAATATTATTTACTAAAATGATTTTATTGAATATTTAATAGACAAATTTTAAAGATATTACTCTCATCTTTATAAGAATACTCCAATCTAAAATCGTGTTTATCAATAATCTTTTTTACAATACTCAAACCCAAACCAAAACCATCTCTTTGAGATAACTCTTGAGTAAAAGGTTTTAGGTAGTATTCAAGCTGTTTTGACAGCTCTTTACCTTTGTTTGATACTGATATAGTATTTAGATTTACATCTATTTGTATTGGATATGAAATAGCGTATTTTAAAGCATTATCAATTAGATTTTTTAAAACAATTGAAAGATAATATAGGTCACCATTTATTTTAAAATCTTCTTGTATGTTTATTTCTATTTTTGATTCATCATCAAGGTATAGTTTTTCTAAAGATTCAACTATTAAAGTTTCCGCTTTAAAAGTAGTGATATTTAGTTTTGTGGAGTTTAGTTTTTCAAGCTCTATTAGCTCATTTGTTAAAACTTCTAAATCTTTAAAAATCTTTTTTAATAGCTCTTTTTGTGAAAAATCATCAATCTTTTCTATGGCAAATTTTCCTTTTGCAATTGGAGTTCTTAGTTCATGTCCTATATCTCTTAAAAGCTCTTCTCTTGTTTTAATTAGGTTTTCTAAGTTTGATGCCATTTTATTAAAAGAGTTTGCAAGTATTCCTATTTCGTCATTTGATTTAATATCAATTCTACTTGATAAATCACCATTTGAAAAGTTTGTAAGTTGTTTTGTGATTATTTTTAAAGGAGAAAGAAGTTTTAAAATATATAAAAAAATCAAAAATAAAACAAAAATATCTACAAATACCAAAATATTTAATATTAATTTATCTGTGATATTTTCTTCATCTGCTGTTTTTAAAATATACTCATCATCTAAGTATTTGATTTTTATAATAAATTCATCTCCAAAAGTCTCTTGTAAAATTACTATATATCCAAAGGTAAGAGTGTTTTCATATAAAATATTATAATTGTTGTTGTTTTTTAACTCTTTTTTTTCTAAATCATATTTATCAAGTAGGGCATTTAATTGAGTTTTGTTTTCAATATTTTGAAAAAGTTCATTGGATATTTTGATATATTTTTCTTTTACAAGAGTATCAATCCTTTTTGAATTTATTTCATCAATCCAAAATCCAATTATACTCATAAGGGTTAAACTAATAAAAAATAAAATTGATATTTTTTTAAAAATTGACATGTTTTATCCTACGAATTTATACCCAATACCCCAAACAGATTTTATAAATATTGGATTTTTTGAATCATCGCCAATCTTATATCTAATATTTGAAATATGCATATCTATTGTTCTATTTTTAGTATTTTCATCTAAAGATGTGGCATTTAGTATCTGTTCTCTTGATGAGATTTTATTTAGATTGTTTATTAAAAACATGAAAATCTCAAACTCTATTTTTGTAAAATCAATTGGAAAACCATCTAAAACTACAGTTCTATTTTCTTTGTCTATTTCAAAATTGCAGATATTTATTTTATTTGAAATGTTTTTTTTCAAAATATGTTCAATTCTTAAAACTAACTCTCTTGGTTCATAGGGTTTTGCAAGATAATCATCGGCTCCTAGTTCAAACCCATGGATTTTATTTCCTATATCACCACGTGCTGTTGAGATAATAATAGGAATGTTTTTTATTTGTTTTAGTTTTCTAAATAAATCAAAACCATCCATATCAGGAAGCATCAAATCAAGTATGATAATTTCATAATCATTGTTGTTTTTAAAGCTCTGAATTGCATCTTTTGGATGAGTAAATGCAGTACAATCAAAGTTATAATCTTTTAAATATTCAATTATAAATTCTTGCATTTGTAAGTCATCTTCAATTAACAGGACACTTTTATTCAACTTCCCATTCCTTGAAATATTTGGAGAACTTTTTTCTTTGTTTTTCATTTAAAATATTATGAATATTATTCATCTTTTGTACTTCTAAAAGTGATGCTTTTGATTTGATTTCATTTAAAATAGTTAAATACTCTTTTTCATTGAAAATATCATTTCTTAAAATATCTCTTATTCTATCTTCTTGCTTCTCTTTAAACTCATAGAACTCTTTATATTGCTTTTTGAAGTCAATTAAAATCTCTTTCATTTTTACGGTTTGTTCATTATTTAATTCTAAATAATCAAGGTTTTTATATGTGTGTCTATACCAATGATTATCATCGTCTGCATTTACAAATAGAAATAAACTACTTAAAAGCAGAAAGATTTTTAATATTTTCATCTTCAATTAATCCTTTTTCAATATCACTATGACAAGCTTTACAGTTTGCTTTATTTTTTATATCTTTGTGATTATATAACTTTTTATCAATATCTTTATGGGTTTCTTTCCAAAATATTGTATCACTCATGGCTATTATATCTTTATCACCTATTGAATTCAAGAAATTCCAACTTGATTCCATACTTGAAGTCTCAGCACTATTTTTTACTAAATAAGCCAAAATATTTTTATTTGACTCTTCATCAATAGAGGCATCATCTCCAAAGTGATTTTCCAAATCACTCATCATTACTTCCCATGATTTTTTAGGCAAAAGCGTGGGAGGGATACAGAGTGTGGCACGATGCACACTCATTTACAAAAACTTCATTTTGTGTTTGATAATCTATTGTTTTATAAATAGATGAGACTAAAATATTATTTGGTTTATAGAAATTAAAAAGTAAAAATCCTATAAATAGTATAAACATAAAAAAAGCAAATATTTTTTGAAAAATATTTAGTTTTACACTTTCATTATCATTTGTTATTTTATAGCCAGTGATTATAGAGTTTAGAGTTTCATGCTTTTTATGAAGTAATCTATCACTTAAAACACCAGCAATATGAGCTACAATCAAAACTAAAAACAGAGTTGAAAATATCTCATGAATTCCTTTAAATAGTTCCATCTCTTTAAAAAAAGGTGAATTCCACGAAGATAAAATACCTTTTCCTTCTTGAATACCAAAGGCTAATACCCCTGTAATTACAGTTAAAAGTGCAACTATTAACATGGCAATCATTACATAAGAAGCTAATGGATTATGACCTATGTATTTTTGATTATCTTCAAAAATATTGTTTAAAAACTCTTTTACATTTTGTTTTCCTATTGAAAAATCTTTAAATAAAGAGTATTTAGGTCCAAAGATTCCCCAAAATATTCTAAATACAAGTAGTATTAAAACCCCATAACCGATTATTGCATGGTAATTTAACCATCTATCCTCATCAGCACTTAAAAAAGCCAATAGAATAAATAGTACAAAAAGAGCGTGAAAAACTCTAGTTGGTAATGACCAAATATATGATTTTTGCATAAATTATCCTTTTAATCTTCCCATCTTCCAAAGTTTGGGATATTTATAGCTCTTTCAGAATAAATGCCTTTATCTGCTGTTGTATGACAAGCCATACAGTTAAATAAGCCTTTTACATCGGGCTGTGTGATTAAATCTTTTCTTATTTCCCTATGTTTTTGAACCATATAAGGTGTTGTTGAAATAGAATCAGCTTCTTGGCCCGGAAGTAAACTTGAAACTATTCTATTACTTCTTTTATATTGCATATTTTTTTCAGCACTATTGTCATTTAGATATTTTGATAATGTTTCAAAATCTTCAGGAGCTATAGTGGCATCAACTCCAAAGTGTTTATCTAGATTTACCATCATTTTTTTCCATGAATTAGTAGGAAGAAGTCCTGGCTGATATGGGAAGTGACATGAACCACACTCTTTTATGTAAAGCTGATTATTTACAGGTGCAACATCAGTTCTCCCTGATGAATATGACTCTGCAAATAAAGAGTTCAAAAATATTGTTAAAAAAATTAAATATTTCATGGTTTCTCCTTTATTGGTTTATGATGTATGTTGTTACATCACCTTTTTCTAAAGCTGTTCCCTCACGATTATAAACATCATTAAAGTTTCTTTTCATCCATTTTTCAATCTCTTTTATATCTGTAAATCTTTTTGGATTTGCCTTTGGAGAAAGTGGCTCTATTGTTTTACCTGTGAAAGTGTTTTCTCCACTATTACTTAGATTTATTGTATGACAAGTAGTACATGAAATCTCTTTACCTTTTTTACCAATATGTTTTGATGTAAAAATCTCTTCACCTCGTTTTGCATCAAAGTTTTTAAAAGATGGATTTTCTTTTAAAACTTCTTGTTTTAAAGAGCCTAAATAATCATCAACAACGCTAGCAAATCCCAGATTAAAAGCAAAAGCCGCAATTACTAAAACTCTCAAAACTTTCATCTTATCTCCTTATTTTACTTCATTAAATTTATCAAAAAAGATACTTGAAAAAATCATAAATAAACCTATTAAAGCGCCACCTGTACTTATGTAAACAATTGTTTCTGTAAGAATATGATTATGAGCAGCATCTCTACCTATTTGTGGTGCTAAATAAAACATTAAATACCAAGATAATGGATAAAGAGTTCCAATTCCTATCATTGTTGAAGAGAAAGATTTTGCACTGTCTTTCATTTTAGATACTAGAATAATTAGTAGTAAAGCTAAAGAATAAGCAGCAATTCCAGCTGAATGAAAGTGTGCTCTTTGCACATATCTCCAAATTTTATCTTTACTTTTTTCATCATGTACTGCTGGATTAGCTTTAATATTTTCAGAAATATAGTTTTTAAATACTTCTTCTTTTGCTCCAAATGCAATCCCTAGTCCAATACCAAATATTAATGATAATAAAGTTATTAAAAGTCCTATTTTTATAACTTTTAAGTCAAAATTTATACCCATTTACACTCCTTTTTTATTTAGGAAGTATAAAGTAATAGTTTAAATTTCTTTTGTTAGTTTCCTTGACAATTTCTTGACAAAGTATTAATGAAGAAAAAGAAGAGTCAAAACTCTTCTTTTTTATTATGAGCCTACAATTCCACCATCATTTTTTGTAATAACAATAGTAGCTGATCTTGGTCTTGCAGTTCCATTATCTGGCCAGTGACTTTCAAAATTAGCTGAATCGCTTAAATCACTTGTATTTTCACCTGGATGTTGAATATTTACGAATATTGCTTTACCATCTGGAGTTTCAGTAATTCCTGTAATTTCGCAACCTTTTGGTCCAACTAAAAATCTTTTTAGATTTGTTGTTGAAGCTTCAGTTCCAACATAAGTTGTAATTGTCTCATCAGCATTACCATTACTTGGTACTGCTTTATTTATAATTTGAGTAGATTTACCATCATTATATGTTCCTGGGATTGCTGCTAACATCATACAGTTTGTTTTATCAGTGTAATAACCATCATCTGTTTGAAGCCACATTAAACCTTTTGATACTTGACTGAAATATAATCCATCAGGACTTGAGAAATCATTATCATCTGTTAATTTAGAAATATTTATATTTTCATCTGCATCAGATTGAGCACCAAATAGGTAAATATCCCAGTTAAATGC
This sequence comes from Arcobacter acticola, assembly GCF_013177675.1. Lineage (NCBI taxonomy): Bacteria > Pseudomonadati > Campylobacterota > Epsilonproteobacteria > Campylobacterales > Arcobacteraceae > Arcobacter > Arcobacter acticola. Next base: position 2,999,755 of record NZ_CP042652.1, on the reverse strand, counting down.
AGTTGCACTTGCATCATTTCCTACTTCTTGCATTCTAATTACATGTCCATTTACATTACCTTTAGAAATGGTTCCGTTTTTATCATCAGTGTAATATCTAGGATTTGCAGAATCAAGTTCAGAACTAGCTCCACTTGCTTTACCTCTATCTGTATTATTTGTTAAAGTAATATAAATATCACCTGTATTTGGGTGAACCCCTGTCCACTCAGGTCTATCCATAGGAGTTGCGTCAACTGCGTCTGCTGCATGTCTTGTATTTACTAAAACATCTCCTAGATCTGCAAAACTATAAGTTGCATAAGAAGTAACATCTGTATTATTCATAGAAAGTTCTAACCATTGTCCTGAACCATCATCACTAAATTTTGCAACATAAAGTTTTCCATCATCTAAATATTTATCTCCCACATCTAATCCACCATTTAAATCAGTTTCATCCCAATTTAAAGTAGATACATATTTATAGATATATTCACCCCTTGAATCATCACCCATATAATAAACTAAAGGTTTACCACTTGTTATAATTCCAGGCATAGCACCTTCATGTCCCATTCTTCCAAAGGCTGTTCTTTTTCTTGGAGTTGAAGTTGGATTAAATGGATCGATTTCAACAACCCAACCAAATGTATTTGCAGCATTTCTATAATCTTCAGTTTGACTAGCACCACTTGGAGTAACATTCCATCTATCGTAAATATCATCACTAATTGTAGAGTTTGCCCAACCATACGAACCATCACTTGCAGTTGAACCCATATATCTATTTTGTGTAGCTTGAGCTTTTGTATCAGTTAACGTACTACTTGCAGGTCTTTTAAAATATCCAGCCCAGTTCTCTTCACATGTAAGATAAGTTCCCCAAGGAGTTAAACCATTTGCACAGTTATTTAATGTTCCTCTTGTTTTTGCACCAGTTGTTGAGTATTTTGTTTTAACTAAGTCGTGATTTTTTACAGGTCCATAAATATTTATCTCTGTTTGAGCTGTTATTCTTTTATTAAATAAAGAACTTTTATTTATTGAGAATTCTGAACTTCCTTTTTGTATTTCGATAACAGAAACACCATGTGCTGATACTTCTTTATCAATTTCAGATGAAAGTCTTGAAGTTTTATCATAGGCTGCATTTTGAGCTACTGTATGCATAAAAATTTGTGTCATATTTTCATGATTCATACATAATAAACCTCTACTAGAGTTTGTTAAGTCTTTGGCAGTTCCAGCTGTATTCATACCAAAATATGACATTCCATCATGGTGATCTCCTGCTCTATAATTAAAGTCTGTATCACTTCCATCATTTATATAATCAGAAGTAAAAGAATTAATTGGATCACCTAATCTATATAATACTTGTACTGAATATCCACTAGGAACAGTTACCATATCATCTAGATTTTTAGGAACAGAATCAAAATCTAATAATGCAGCAGCTGCTACAGCAGATAGTGTACTACTAGGATTATTAGTACAGCCAGTTAAGTTTAATCCTAAGAAGCTTCCTGCAACTACAGCTAAGCTACCTTTTATTACACTTCTTCTTGAAACTCTTGTTTCAATTATTTCTTCTAATGATAAATTATATGAATTGTTTTTAGAGATAGAGTCTTGACCATTTGGTGACATTGGATGGTTTTTTGTAAGTAAGTCTTTCATATTTTCTTCCTTCTTTTATTTGCAGTATCATAAGAAGAAAAGATTACAAAATAATTACAAAAGATATTTACTTACACTTAGGTTACAAAATGTCATTTGATATAAGTATCTATTAGAATAATACTCCAAGTAACTACAAAGATAAAAATACTTAAAAATACAGCAGTACTTCCAACATCTTTGGCTCGTCCAGCCATGTGATGATGTTCTAAAGTTACTAAATCAACAACTCTTTCAATTGCACTATTTATAGCTTCTGTTAATAACATTCCCATTAAAGTGATGAACATTAAAGCTCTATTAGTAAGAGTTACATCAATAAAAATAATTACAGGAAGTAAAATAATAGTAATAATTAACTCTATTTTAAATGATGTTTCTGTTTTAATTAAGTCTACTAAGCCTTTTAATGCATAAGAGGTGTTTTTGAAAAAATTATATTTTGGTTGATTTCTCAAATTTCTTGCCTTTGTTTAAATTGTGTTAATTTTACTATTATTAAGATTATAAGCCAAGCCATCATCATAGTAATTATAGTATGACTTAAAAAATGATCTCCTAAAAGCATCTTATACGAACCCATACTCCAACCCACAACTAAAGCTACAGCTACAGCTCTTTTTTTATTAAGTTGAGTTTTGAATAGGAAAAAAAATGCCATTAGAGCAAAACCACCACTTGCATGACCTGCAGGCCAACATTTTGCTTTTGATGGCTGAACAAAATCTTTTGGATATGAATCAAAAACTTTTATATCAGGATAAACTCCATTAAAATTAACAATATTACAAGGACAAGGAGTATTTGAAATAGCTTTTAATGAACCAATCATTAAAGGAACAAAAATAGCTGACAATAAAACTATAATTAAACCTTTTTTATACTCTTGAATAAGAGGTTTTTTTCTAAAAATAACTAATGCCAATAAAATAAGTACAGCAAAAATTATAAGCCCTATCTTTAAACCATCATAAAGAAAGAATTTAAGTATAGGTTCATCTTTATTTATCAGCCATGTTTTTGATTCAAAGTTATAAAAAAAGTTTTGAACAAATATATCTAAATCACTAAATTGAAATAAAGCAATCACAGCTATTAATAAAATAGCTGTAATTAATATTTGTTTATTCAGGTTTAGAAGCATTGTGAATAATATCCATGTCTTTTTTATAAACTTCAGTTTCTACTTCAAATAGTCCTAACAGTGTATGAAATAAATTATCCTGAGAAAAAGAATTGTTTTTATATGTATTAAGCTTATCTGTATCTATTTCATCTTTTATTTCTCCATCAAACCACATAAGCGCGCCAATGTGTTTTTGATTATCCGGAGCCATAAAGTATGGAAGTCCATGTAAATAAATACCATTCTCACCTAAACTTTCTCCATGGTCACTCATATAAACCATAGCAGTTTCATAATCGTTTGAATAAGGCTTTAGAAAATTAATAACTTTTGATAAAAAGTAATCAGTATATAAAATTGCATTATCATAGGCATTACTAACTTCTTCTTGGGTACATTGTTCTAACTGATTTGATTTACAAACAGGTGTAAACTTCTCAAACTCTTTAGGATATCTTTTATAATAAGCAGGTCCGTGATTTCCCATTTGATGAAGAACTATTAAAATATCTTTACCTTTGTGTTTCTTTATATATTCATCAAGTCCTACTAACATTCCCTCATCTCTACACTCACCATCTTCTTCACATATTGTATTTGTTTTTGATGTTCTAAAATCTTCAAAATCAACTCTTAGTGCATTTCCTTTTGAATCTGAATTATTATCTCTCCATAAAACTTCAATATTATTTGTACCTTTTAATACATCAAGAACATTTTCAGTTGATATTCCTTTTTTATAGTCATAATCAGCTTTATCATAAATAGAAAACATACAAGGAACTGACTCAGCTGTTGATGTTCCACATGAATACATATTTGAAAAATTTATTATGTCTTCTTTTTTAAGAAGTGGATTAGTCTCTTTTTCATACCCATTTAAAGAAAATCTATCTGCACGAGCAGCTTCTCCGACAACCATAATAATAAGTTCAGTTTTTTCTACTTCATCATGATTTGCTTCTTCTTTGATTTTTGCATCTTCACCAACTTGTTTCACAAGAATTGGGCCACTGTTAAAAGTTGTGTTTACATATTTCCCTATGCTATAAATCCAATAAATTGGATTTACATGATATCTTAAAGGTTTGTGCTCTCTAAAAAATGATGTGTAAAATTTACTAAAAGAAAAAACAATTATTAAAATAACTATTAAAGATAAAATTATTGTTTTTACTTTAGAAAAAACTTCATTTTTAAAAGACTTATAATTAATCTTTGTCTTATATATAATGTATGATGGTAATAATCCAAGTAAAAATACATAAATAACTAATTTTAAGGAAAATAAATCAGATGATTCAGCTAAATTTGTTTGCATAGAATTTCTAATCATACTATCATCAATAACTACGTGGTAGGTATCCATAAAATATGCAGTAAAAGATGAAACGATTAATACAATTATTAAAAGAGGTTTAGTTGTATATCTAGAACTAAAAAGTGTAAATAAAAATATTATTAAACATAGTAGTAAAATTGCAACAGATATTAAACGAACTACATTTATTCCTTCAATGGGATATGTATTTATAACATTTGTAAAAAATGAAAAGTTATAAAATAGTGTAAAAAATATGGCACTTAAGAAAATAAGTTTTGCTTGAGAAAATTCTTTCAAAAAAATCCTTTTTTGTTTGTAATTGTGCGTATTTTACCTTGATTTAATTAATAAGTAATTAATACTAAATTAATTTTTATTCATATTCTTAAAATAATATACAATGTTTACCTTGTATATATCTATATATAAGTTAGGTTTTAGTATAATCGCGAAAATTTATATCAAAGAGATTCAATGAGAGACATTAGAAATATAGCCGTAATCGCACACGTTGACCACGGTAAAACTACACTAGTAGATGAGTTATTAAAACAATCAGGTACTTTTTCAGCACACCAAAATGTTGATGAAAGAGTAATGGATAGCAATGCTATCGAAAAAGAAAGAGGAATTACAATTCTTTCTAAAAATACAGCTATTGATTATGAAGGTGTAAGAATTAACATTATTGACACTCCAGGCCATGCTGACTTTGGTGGAGAAGTTGAGAGGGTTTTAAAAATGGTTGATTCTGTTTTATTACTTGTTGATGCTCAAGAAGGTGTTATGCCTCAAACTAAATTCGTTGTTAAAAAAGCGCTATCTTTAGGACACAGACCAATCGTTGTTATTAACAAAATTGATAAACCAGGTGGAGATCCAGATAGAGTTATTGATGAAGTATTCGACCTTTTTGCACAAATGGACGCTACTGAAGAGCAATTAGAATTCCCAGTTGTTTATGCAGCAGCACGTGATGGTTATGCAAAATTATCATTAGATGATGAAAATAAAGATTTAACTCCTTTATTTCAAACAATTTTAAATGAAGTTCCAAAACCAGTAGGTTCTGATGAAAATGGTTTACAATTACAAGTATTTACACTTGACTATGATAACTTCATAGGAAAAATTGGAATCGCTAGAATCTTCAACGGTACTATTTCAATGGGTGAAACTGTTCTTTTAGTTAAAGCTGATGGTGAAAAAGTAAAAGGTAGAGTTTCTAAACTTATCGGATTTAAAGGTATGGATAGATTTGATATTAAAACAGCTGGAACAGGTGATATCGTTGCTGTTGCTGGTTTTGAAACTATTGATGTTGGAGATTCTTTATGTGATCCAGCTAATCCAATGCCTCTTGACCCTATGCATATTGAAGAGCCTACATTATCTGTAACATTTGCAGTAAATGATTCTCCATTAGCAGGAACTGAAGGTAAATTTGTTACTTCAAATAAAATCAACGAAAGATTATCTGCTGAAATGAATACTAATATTGCTATGAATTATGAGCAAATTGGTGAAGGTAAATTTAAAGTTAACGGAAGAGGTGAGTTACAAATTTGTATTCTTGCTGAAAATATGAGAAGAGAAGGTTTTGAGTTCTGTATTGGAAGACCTGAAGTTATTACAAAAATTGAAGATGGTGTTAAAATGGAACCATTCGAACATTTAGTAATTGACTTACCAGATGAGCATACAGGTGCTATTATTGAAAAACTTGGAAAAAGAAAAGCTAATATGACTAATATGGTACCAATGGGTGCTGGTTATACAAGATTAGAGTTTGAAATTCCTGCACGTGGTTTAATTGGTATTAGAACTGAGTTCTTAACTGAAACTAAAGGTGAGGGTGTAATGAATCACTCATTCTTAGAATTTAGACCATACTCTGGAACTGTTGAATCTAGAAAATATGGGGCATTAGTTTCTATGGAAGCTGGAGAAGCTGTTGGTTATTCAATCTTCAACTTACAAGATAGAGGAATTATGTTCGTTAAACCTCAAGATAAAGTATATGTTGGTATGGTTATTGGTCAACATGCAAAAGACAATGATTTAGATGTTAACCCAACTAAAGGAAAACAACAATCAAATGTTAGATCTTCAGGTGCTGATGAAGCTATTAAATTAGTTCCACCAAGATCTATGTCTTTAGAAAATGCATTAGAGTGGATTGAAGAAGATGAAGCTGTTGAAGTTACTCCTATTTCTATAAGAGTTAGAAAAAGAGAACTAGACCCAACGGTTAGAAAAAGAACTGCAAAAAAAGAGAAATATAATTAATAAGAAATTCTTTTAAGCAAAACTTGAAGCTTTAGCTTCAATGTTGAGAAAAAAAGAAAAGTATAATAAATATATAATTTTCTTCTAATTAACGCAACTCCCATATAAAGGAAAGATAGTAAACTATCTTTCCTTTTTTTTTGCCCAAAACAATAAAAAAAGTGTTTTTTCACACAAAAACTATACATTTACATAAAATTGTATACTTTTTATATAGATAAATAAGAAATACTACAAATTATTTATATATTATTTAGAATAATAAGACTAGAATTTATAAGCTCAGGAGGTGTAAATTGGTAAATATAAATGAGAGTAATGTAAACGATATATTTTGGGAAGTATTTTCAAAGCAAGATAGACAAAAAATAGATGAATTCCAAAAATATATGGATAAGTTTGCGGTTAATTTCAATCTTTATAAAGATGGAAATTTTATAGAAAGGTCTCTTCCTTTTGATGTTATTCCAAGAATTATCGAAAGTAAAGAGTTTGATAAATTAGACAGAGGTCTAACACAAAGAATTAAAGCACTTAATCTTTTTTTAGAAGATTTATACACTACAAAGAAAATTGTTAAAGATAATATTATTCCTGAAGAGTTTATTTATCAAGCAAAAGGCTATTTAAAAGAACTTCATGGTTTCTCACCATCAAAAAAAATTAGAACACATATTAATGGTATTGACTTAGTTAAAGATACAGTTACAAATGATTGGGTTATATTAGAAGATAATTTAAGAGTTCCAAGTGGAGCTAGTTATCCTTTATCAATTAGAGATACTTATAGAAAACTTTATCCTGAATTTTTTGAACAACTTAAAATTAAGCCTATAAAAGAATATCCATCAATATTAAGAGAATCGATGGATTATGTAAACTGCGGTGGAATAAATGTAGTTTTAACACCAGGAAGATATAACTCAGCATATTATGAACATGCTTATTTAGCAAAAAAAATGGGTGCACACCTTGTAAGAAACAATGAATTAATTGTTAAAAATAAAGTAGTTTATTTTAAAAATTATGATGGTAGAGACATTCGAGTTGGAGCAATTTATAGAAGACTAGATGATGAGTTTTTAGATCCTAAATTCTTCAATGAAGAGAGTTTAATTGGGGTTCCTGGAATTATGGAAGCTTATTTAAGTGGAAATGTTGCACTTATGAATGCACCTGGAAATGGAGTTGCAGATGATAAAGGTATTTACTATTTTGTTCCTAAAATGATTAAATATTATTTAGGTGAAGAGCCAATACTTAAAAATGCTCCTACTTATTTACCATATTTTGAAGATGATAAGAAATATGTATTTGAAAATATACATAAACTAGTTATTAAAGATGTTGCAGAAGCAGGTGGTTATGGTGTAATGTTTGGACATGCAATGACAAAAATTCAATTAGAAGATTTAAAAACAATTATTGAAGCAAATCCAAGAAGATTTATTGCTCAAGAATTAGTTGAATTCTATGATGAAAAATGCTATTTAAATAATGAAATAGTACCTAGAAAAGCAGATTTTAGAGCTTATGTTGTAATGGCAGAAGAACCAACAGTTTGGAAATGTGGATTAACAAGATATGCAATGGAAGCAGGAAATTATCTAGTTAATTCTTCACAAGGTGGTGGATTTAAAGATACTTGGGTTATGGAGGAATAAAATGGAGCAATTATTAACTGCAAACGTAGCAAATGGTTTATATTGGTTTGGAAGATATTTAGAAAGAGTAGAATCAACTTTATTAGAAGTTGTAACAGCTTTTGATGATATCATTGATATAGATAAAGACGCTGGTAAAAAACTTTATAATAAATTTGAATTAGAAATTGAATACGAAGATTCAAAAGAATTTCTGAATAATGCTTTATTTGGAGATCACACTTCTAATATAAATACATTAATGGAATGTGCAAGAGAAAATGCAATTATATGTAGATCTAATATGGATACTGAAGCATTTGGAACAGTTATTGAATTATCAGATTTTATAAAACAAGGAAGTGTTCATTTTCAAGTTGACTGTAATTTTATTGATACTATCTTGTCTTTAATTAGTGAAATCTGGGGTGAATTAACTAGAAAAGAAAAAAGAAATACAAGTGATTATTTTATTCGATTAGGAAAATTGGTTGAAAAAGATGATTTTCATCTAAGATTAGAAAGAAACAAAAGACTTTCTTTAGTTGTTATGGATGAAATAGATAAAATAGTAGAAATCTTAGCACCAGATGCAAAATTTAGACCACATGATGAAAATGATTCTTATGAAGTGATATTGGATTCAATAAATGGTAAGATAAATAAAATTATAATTGAGTAAATAATGAAAACAACTGAAATTTTTAGTTCAGATTTACCTGTAGGTGAAAAGCTTTCTATAAGAAGAACAAGATTTGAATCATCTACTGGAACTTCAAAGAAACAAAAGAGAATTTCCATTGTAAGTGGTATTCATGGAGATGAACTAGAAGGTCAATTAGTAATATACTTATTGGCAGATTGGTTAAATAAAAATAGTGAAAAACTAAAAGGTATAGTAGATATTTATCCAGCAGTTAACTCTTTAGGAGTTGATACTATTACTAGAGGTTTTCCTATGTACGAGGTTGATTTAAATAGAGCTTTTCCTGGAAGTCCAAATGAATTTTTGCCAGGACAAGTAGTTTATGCTCTTGCTCAAGATGTTAAAGGAAGTAATATCGCTATAGATATTCATTCTAGTAATATCTTTTTAAGAGAAATTCCCCAAATTAGAATTAATAAAGAATACTCTAAATCTACTTTACCACTTGCAAAAATGTTAAACTGTGATTTTATATGGATACATGATGCTGTAACTGTATTAGAATCAACTTTCTCTCATACTCTTAACTCAATGGGTACAAAAACATTAGTTGTTGAGATGGGTGTTGGTATGAGGCTTACAAAAGAGTATGGTCATCAGCTTTTACTCGGGATTTTAAATCTTATGAATAAGGAAGGAATTATTGATTGTAAAGATGATTTTATTACAAGAGAAGCTTTTAATTCAGAAGTAGGTGAAGTGTTTTATTTAAATGCACCAAAAAGTGGTTTATTTGTTCCTGCTCTTGATCACTGTGCGATTATAAAAAAAGGTGATAAGATAGGTGATATTGTTGATCCATTAACTGGAACAATTCATTGTGAACTAATTTCACCTGCTGATGGTATATTATTTACATTAAGAGAATATCCAGTTGTATATGAAGGCTCACTTCTTGCAAGAATTTTTGGAGAAAACGATGAAAAAAATTGAAATTTTAAGAATTGAATCATTAAGTAGAGCTCCATTAGTTGTAGAAGGATACTTATTTGAAGGTAGTGATCCTAAAGCTCCTAGTATTGCAATAGTTGGTGCAATGGGCGGAGATACTATCTTGCCTTTATATTGTGCTTCAACTATGGTGGATTTTTTTAAAAATAAAATAGAAAAAGAAAATATAAAAGGTAATATCTTAATTATTCCATCTATTAATCACTATGCTTTAAATATTGGGAAAAGATTCTGGCCTTTAGATAATACTGATTTAAATATGATGTTTCCAGGATATGAATTAGGTGAAACAACACAAAGAATTGCAAAAAAAGTATTTGATGTATTAAATGGATATACATATGGAATTATTTTAGAAAAAAGACCAGATCCAGCAGTTTGCTTACCTTATATCAAATTATATAAAAGTGGATATGAAGATTTAAAAGCTGCAAAGAAATTTGGATTTAAAATTCTTCATCATAAAAAAATGAAATCAATTGATACGGTAACCTTACAATATAATTGGCAACTTTGGGGAACTAAAGCTTTCTCAATTATGTGTTCAAATGAAACTCAAATAGATAAAAAAATTGCAAGTCAGATCAATCAAGCAATGACGAGATTTATGGATAAAAGTGGAATTATTGATTATCATATTTTTAATGGTTATGAATCAACTGTTATAAATAGGGACTCAATTGAAGTAATAAAATCACTTAAAAGTGGTATTTTTATTGGAAAAGAACTTCCAGGAAATTATGTATCAAAAGATCAAGTTATAGGAGAGGTTGTTCACTCATTAGAAGGAAATATAATATATGAGATTCTCTCACCTTGTAATGGAATGATAACTTGTGTTTATAGTAATTCATTAATTTATGAAAATGCTGTTGCTTTCAGAGTCGCTAAAATTGGTTAGTTTGGCTCTGAAATTGGATTTGCTGAACTTGGCTTTCTTGAGCTGAAATAGTTTGTTTTTCTTCTACTCTTTGTACGTTTACTTTAACACCTAAAATACTATTTCCGCTACTTTGAACTACACCTTTTAATGGTGCAATATCCAAATAATCTCTCCCATATCCTAATATAATATACTCTTCATTTGGTATTTTATTATTTGTAGGGTCAAAATCAGCCCAGCCAAAACCTGGAATATATGCTGAAAACCATGCATGGGAAGCATCAGCGCCAAAAAGTTTTTCCTTACCCTCAGGTGGCAAAGTTTCTAAATAACCACTCACATATCTTGTAGGAATACCGATACTCCTAAGAGAAGAAATAGCAAACTGAGCAAAATCTTGACATACCCCTTTTTTTTCTCTAAAGATTGTCTCTATAGGTGTTGTAACATCACTAAAACCAGATACAAATTTAAAATCAGTAAAAATTCTTTTCATAAATTCATTAATTGATTCAAATAAATTTTTGTTATCATTAAATGATTCTAGAACATATGCTTTTATATCATCAGAGGCTGTTGGAATTGAATCTGTTTCAAATAAGTATTGTTTTGCAAATACATCTTCACTATTAAATTTAGCTAGTCTATCTTTTGCTTCTTTAAAAGTTATCTTTACTTCTTGGAGTTTTTTTATGTGCTCATAAATAGCACTATTTATTCTTTCAACTTTTGAAATAGCTGTTACAATAAGTGATTTATGGGATTCTCGTATTAGCATAAAGTTATTTGTATTTTCAAAATAATCCACGAATTCATTGGTTTCATATGGCTTTGGTGAAATATTTAAATTATATTCAAGTAATGTTTGTGTTAGACAAGTTTTAGGTTTCAATCTAGCTATATTATGACTAAATGTAACAATAGCACCATATTCAAATTTTGTTTCGTGATATATTTCGTAAATCATGTTCTACTCATTATTATGTGAAAAATATGTTTTTGTAAGCTCTTCTGATGTTTGAGCCAAATTGTCAGAGATTTGAGCTAAAAATTCATCTAATTCTTTATAAATGAATTCATCCTCTTTTATATCTAAAAGTCTTTTTGCATTTGATAGTTTTAGCATTGAATAACATTTAAATATAGGTTCTTCAAAACTACTAAGGTGTGAATTCTTTATATTATTTGGTAAATCATTTAAATCTGATAATAGTTCTTCTATTATATAAATTAAAGATTTAGGATATTTAGTATTAAATAAAAGAAATTCTAATACATTACTTATCTCTAGAGATGATTTATAATAAGCTCTATATGAATTATAACTTTCATAAGAATTAAGTAATGAATCTAAAACATCATATTCTAATAACATATCTAATTTATTTGTTAATAATGATCTTAATTTTGATATTAAAAGTTGAGAAATTTCTATTTTGCAACCAATATCATAAAGTATTAATCCTTGTTCTTTAAAAATACTTTCATCGATTAATTCTTTATATGCCATAAGATAAATAAGAAGTTTATCAAGTTCACTAATATGTTCTCTATTAGTAATTATCTGTTGTTTACCATATGATAACCACTCTTTTTGCATCTTTTCAAAAATTCTCCATGCTTCCATTGTAAGTAGATTTTTCACATTTGTATTTATACTTCCAAGCATATGTAAAGAAAAAGATAGTGTTCCTGCTCTATTACTATTTTGAATTAAATCAATAATCTCAACAATTGGTTTTATATCATTTTCTGTTAAAAAACCAGGATAGGTCATAGTTAGATGAGTAAGGGATGTATTTAAAATTTTTGTTGCTTTTTTAGCATTTGTATTATCATCGTATCTATTTATGTTTAGCATACTTTTAAGATTAAATCTAATCATTCTAGCAACTGTTATAGCTCTATTTAGATATCTTCCTAACCAAAAAAGATTTTCTGCACGTTTTGTAGATATATTTTCTAATCTTGAGTCAATAACCTCTCTATTTTTAAAAACATTATTTCCAGTAAATTCTTCATTTTTACCTAGGATCCATAAATCTTTACTTGTTCCACCTTTTTGGTTTGAAACAACTAATGAATCTTTTGATGCTGAAACTCTTACTAATCCACTAGGCATTACTTTAAATTCATTTTTATCCAAATATGCAAATGCTCTAATTACGGCATTTCTTGGTTCTATCTTTCCTTTATTAAAAGATGGAACAGTTGAGAAATCAATGATTTCTTGACCTACATAATAATTAGGGTTTCTTTGTATTCTTTTTATTAAATCAGACAATTCTTGTTCATCTAAATTATTTCCAATATGTATTTCAATACCATCCGTTCGATTTATTTTTTTAATCATTAACGTTTTGATATTTTTAATAACAAAATCTAATTCTTCTTTTTGTCCACACCACCATGTGGCTATTTGTGGAAGAATTAATTCCTCATTTAATAAAAATTTAGCAATATTTTTCATAAAAGGGTTTAGTCCAATGTTTTCTAAAATCCCAACACCAATAGGATTTATCATTGATATGTTATTTTTTCTAATAACATTTACTAATCCAGCAACACCTAGTTGAGAATCCGATCTTAATTCAAGTGGATCACAATAGGCTGAATCAACTCTTCTAATCATTGCATCGACTCTTTTTAAACCACTTAAACTTTTTAGCCAGAGTTGGTTGTTTTTTTCTAATAAATCTTCACCTTGAACTAATGTAAGATTTAAAAATGAGCTAAGATAAGAGTGTTCAAAATATGTTTCATTGTGTGGTCCAGGAGTCAATAAAGTAATTAATGGATTCTCATTATTTTTTGAAGAGTTGTTTTTTAGCATAATTTTAAAATCTTCAATAAATCTTGCAATTTTTAGGATTTCAACTTTTGGATATAAGTCATTTAGAATTGAATTCATAGTAAGTCTATTTTCAATAGCATAACCCAATCCCGATGGTGATTGAGTTTTGTCTGAAATCACCCAGAACTTACCATTTGGACCTCTACTAATATCAGCAGCATAGTATTTCATAGTATAATAATCTGTATTTTCAAAATTAAATACTTCAGGAATAAATCCCTTATGTCCAAAAATTATCTCAGCTGGAATAATTCCTTCTTTTATTAATTTTTGTTCAGTATATAAATCTTTGAAAATAAGATTTAATAGTTTTGCTCTTTGTTTTAAACCTTTTGAAATTTCTTCCCATTCTTCATTTTCAAGAACAAATGGAATTGGATCTAAATTCCATCTTCTATTTGTTCCTTCTGGATCATTATAAATATTATAAGTAACCCCATTTTCTTCAAGTCGCCAGTCGATTTCTATTTGCTTTTGCTCTAGTTGTTTTATTCCTACACGCTCTAAATTATCGTATATTTCTTTCCAATGAGGTTTGACATTACAATTTTTGTCAAACATCTCATCAAAAGGTGCTTCTATTTTACAACTATTAAAAATCGACATCTACTTTTTCATCCACCTTTGTCTTAAGTCTAATGTATGTGGGTACTCTTTATTTTTTGGCATTTCATGGAAGTAAAGTTTTTTACTTCCTTTTTTGTTTGTTAATGTTCTTTTTGCTTCATATGCAAAAATAGTATTAGCTTCTCCAGTTATTTTAGGTTCATAAGGAGTAACTTCTCCTTGTGAATGATTAAAGTCCCAATATCTGTTTATTCTTCTTGATTCTGCTTCAAAAGAATTTACAGGGAATGAATCATAACTTCTTCCTCCTGGATGGGCAACAAAATAATTAAATCCACCAATTGATCTAGTATTCCATTTGTCTATTATATCAAAAGTTAAAGGAGTATCTACTTTAATTGTAGGATGAAGTGCTGACCATGGTTGCCATGCTTTATATCTTACTCCACTTACATACTCTCCTTCAATATCTGTTTTAGAAAGAGGTACTTGAACTCCATTACAAGATACTACATATCTTTCTTCATTGAAATTAGCTATTTTTATTTGTAATCTTTCAACAGAAGAGTCAACATATCTTGATGTTCCTTGACTTCCTGATTCTTCTCCTAGAACATTCCAAGGTTCAATTGCTGATCTTATTTCAACAGGCATTCCTTGAATTGATGTCATACCATATAATGGGAATCTAAATTCAAAGAAAGGATCAAACCAATCAAGTTTGAATTCATAACCTTCATCATTTAAGTATTCAACAACACTTTTTAAATCTTCTTTTACATAATGCTCAAGTAAGAATTTATCATGAAGTCTTGTTCCCCATCTAACTAAACTATGTTTATATGGTTTTTTCCAGAAACAAGAAACCAAGGCTCTAACTAATAGCATTTGTAAAAGTGCCATTTGAGAGTGAGGAGGCATATCAAAAGCTCTTAGCTCTAAGATACCAAGTCTTCCACTACTTGAATCAGGTGAATATAATTTATCTATACAAAACTCACTTCTATGAGTATTTCCTGTAATATCTGTTAACATATGTCTAAATAGTCTATCTGTTAACCAAAATGGAACATCTCCCGATTCTGGAATTTGAGAGAAGGCAATTTCTAATTCATAAAGATTTTCCATTCTTCCTTCATCAACTCTTGGAGCTTGAGAAGTTGGTCCTATGAATGCCCCTGAGAATAAGTATGATAAACCTGGGTGGTGTTGCCAAAATGTGATTAAACTTCTAAGTAATTGAGGATTTCTTAAAAGTGGTGAATCACTAGGTTCCATCGCTCCAATTGTTACGTGATTTCCACCACCTGTTCCTGTATGTCTTCCATCTAACATAAACTTTTCAGTTCCAAGTCTACAAAGTCTTGCATCTTCATATAAAGAAAGTAAGTTATCACTTAATTCTTTCCAAGTACTTGTTGGTTGAATATTTACTTCAATAACACCTGGATCTGGAGTAACTTTGATTCTATCTGTTCTTAAATCATGAGGAGGCTCATAACCTTCTATAATTACTGAAATATTTAATCTTTTTGCAGTTTCTTCAATTGAAGCAATTAAGTCTAAGAAAACTTCTGTTTTTTCAATTGGTGGAAGGAAAATACAAAGTTTTTCATCTCTAATTTCAATAGAAAGGGCAGTTCTTACAAAGGCTTCGTATTTATTTTTAAGAGTAGTTTTTTTACTCATTTTCTTAGCTCTTTTTTGAACAGAAGTTATATATTCCCCAAGAATAGGATAAGAAGCAAATAAATCATGTTCGAACTCTTGTTCTAATTCAACTTGAGGTTTTACTATTAATGATTCTAAAGGTAGTCTTAATCCTAAAGGAGAATTTCCTGCTCCTAAGAATAAATGACCACGTCTAAATTCCCATTTTGAAGTAATCCATTTTGTTGCACCAAAGTTTATTGGAAGTACATATCCTACTTCACTATTAAGTCCTTGAGATAACTTTTTAGCTATTGTTTGTCTTTCAAGAGGATCTTTTAAATCAAATTTTAAAGGATCAACATCTAAAGGAAGTTCTGCTTCTTTCATAATGTAATAAATTGGATCTTCATATGCTGGAATTACATTTTCATCACTAACTCCTAAAATTAAAGAGAGTGTTGATATGAATTTTTTAGCATCTTCTGTTGTGTAAGGATATGTTTTATTCATATCTGCTAGCAATTCAGGATTTTCCCAAATAGCTTTTCCATCTTTTCTCCAGTAAATACTTGTTTGCCATCTTGGAAGTGGTTCACCTGGATACCATTTTCCTTGTGCATGGTGTAATAATCCACCATTTGTATTTGATGCAAGAAGTTTTCTTGCTAAATTATTTGCTAATAATCTTTTATGTTCTCCATCTGCTTCACTATTCCATTGAGGTGATTCCATATCATCAATAGATACAAATGTAGGCTCTCCACCCATTGTAAGTCTTACGTCATTTTTTATTAAATCTTCATCAACTTTAAATCCAAGATTATAAATAGCATCCCATTGTTCTTCTTTGTATGGTTTAGTAACCCTTGGAGATTCAAAAATTCTTGTAACTTTATTTTCAAATTCAAATTCAGTTTCACATTTATCACTAAAACCTTCAATTGCATGAGCACTGTTATAATGAGGCGTACAAGCAAGTGGAATATGACCTTCCCCTGCAAATAATCCACTTGTACTATCAAGTCCAACCCATCCTGCACCTGGAATATAAACTTCCGTCCATGCATGTAAGTCTGTAAAGTCAGCTTCGGGACCACTTGGTCCATCAAGTGATTTAACATCAGCTGTTAATTGAACTAAATATCCAGATACAAATCTAGCTGCTAATCCTAAATGTCTTAAAACTTGTACAAATAGCCAAGCTGAGTCTCTACAAGAACCTAATTCTTTTTCTAGAGTAGTTTTACAAGTTTGAACACCTGTTTCTAATCTTACTGTATAGTTTACATATTGATTGATTTTTTGATTAACTTCTACTAAAAAATCTATAATAGGTTTTTCACTTTTATCAATACTTTTTACGAATTCTTTTAAAAGTTTGCCATCTTCATTTATCTTCAAATAGGGTTTTAATTCTTTTTTTAGATCTTTTTTATATTCAAAAGGATAGTTTGTCGCACTTTCTTCAACAAAGAAATCAAAAGGATTTAATGTAATTAAATCAGCGATAATTTCTACATCAATTGAAAACTCTTTTGTTTTCTCAGGAAAAACAAGTCTTGCCATGTAGTTACCAAATGGATCTTGTTGCCAGTTTAAAAAATGACCTTCTGGTTTTATTTTCAAGGAATAGGCTTCTATTGGAGTTCTACTGTGAGGCGCTGGTCTTAATCTAATTATATGTGGAGACAGTGAGATATTTCTATCATATTTGTACGCAGTTCTATGCGAAATTACTACTTTTAAAGACATATTTAATCCTTATTTTTTAAATTAGATTCATTATACATAAATAAAAGAATTACTATCTTTAAATATTGTATATTAAGTAATACAAATGTATTTAAAATTTGACATTGTATAACTTTATGACATAAATAAAAAAATCAGAAAAAAAGAGTGTTTATATTCTCAATAACTAGTATTAGCAAATATACAATCATAGTGCTAATACTAAATACTACAAAATAACCATTATTGAAAATAATTAGCACTAGGTATTGACAAGTGCTAATAAATATGTTAAAATTCCATCAACTTGATATATAAAGTATCAAGTATAATTTTATTTCAAGGAGTTTGAAATGTTATTAACAAAATTTGACCCATTTAAACAAATAAAAGAGATAGAAAAAAACTTATATAATCAATCAAAGAATGAAGGTGTAAGTGCTTTTGTTCCAGTGGTTAATACAAGAGAAGGTGAATTTGCCTACCATGTAGATGTTGATTTACCAGGTGTAAAAAAAGAAGATATTAAAGTTGATATAAACAAAGGAATCTTAACAATCAGTGGTGAAAGAAAAGTAAAAGATGAAATAAAAGAAGAAGATTTCTATAAAGTAGAAACATATTTTGGAAAATTCTCAAGAAGTTTTACTTTACCTGATAATGCAGATATAGAAAATATTGAAGCAAGTAGTGATAATGGAGTATTAGAAGTAATCATTCCAAAATTAAAAGAAGATAATAATAAGAAAAGTATAACAGTAAAATAAGAAGGAGAATCTCCTTCTTATTATTAAAGGAGTTTAAGTGAATAAATTAGAAAAAAATAAAGTAAGTAAGAGTGATTATATTATATTAATGAGTATTTATACTATATCTATTTTAACAGCATTTTTTTTAGTAAGTAAATAAAATGTTAAGAAGATAACTTTAAAAAAGTTATCTCAGAACTAGCACCTAATCTCATAGGTGGTCCCCAAAATCCAGTACCTTTATTTACATAAACTTGAGTAAATTCATTATGAGTATTTAAACCTCTTACATATGGCTGTTGAAGTTTAACTAAAAAATTAAATGGAAAAATTTGACCACCATGAGTATGTCCGCAAAGAATTAAATCAATCCCTACTGTGTTTTCTATCTCTTCTATAAATTTTGGCTGATGAGCTAATAAAACTGTTGGATGAGTATTTGTATTTTCTAAAGCTTTGTTAATATCAGGTTTATACGCACCATATCTATTTCCAAATCTATCATAAACTCCACATAAATAAAAACCATTATCTTTTGGTCCTATATATACATTTTCATTCTCTAATGTTTTTATTCCAAGTGAATTTACATAATCAATAATAGGTTTTACTCCATGAAAATACTCATGATTCCCAACTATAAAATATGTTCCAAATTTAGAATTTAGATTTTTTAGTTCATCAAGTGCTGCTTTTGCAAAAGCTAGTTTTGTATCCACTAAATCACCTGTGATTACTATTACATCAGGATTTAAAATATTTACTTTTTTTACTAAAGAGTTTATAAACTCTTTATCAATTAATCCACCAATATGAATATCACTTAGTTGAACAATAGAGTAGGGCTGTGTTAGATTATTGATTTTTACATCAACAACTTCAAGTTCTATATCTCTTGCATTGTCAATGGCTTTTGCATTTGTAGCAATTACAACAGAAATAGCACCTATATCTAAACCTTTTTTAAAAAACTCTCTACGATTTTTTTTAAATGAAGTTTTTGAAAATCCAAATGAGATGATTTCATGTAATAATGTAATTATAAATGTTAAAAAAATCACCCCAATTGGTAGGGAAAGGAGCAAATAGAGCCAATTTGGCACTAGGGGATAGTATCTAGCCATGGGATATATAAGTACCCCAAAAAAAGTTATATATAGTATTAAGCTTAGATACTTTTTGGTCTTATAATTAAAATCAAGTTTATTTATAAGACGCTTTTTTATTATCAAGGTTTGAAAAGCAAAAACAATTGTAAAAACTGAAAAAAATATTATAAAATTCATTTGGGATTGTAAACAATTTTGGTTAATGAAGTATAAATGAATTGTTAAGTCTTTGTTAACAGATTATAGTGGTAATTAAGTGTAAGATAGATAGAATGGCTAAAAATTATCTAGGGATTATTCTTGTCTCAAATAAATAAATTATTATCTTTTTTTCTTCCACGGCCATTATTGACAAAAATCCTATTTTTAATAGTATTTATTATTTATGGTGCTTTAATATCAGGGATTTCATATCATACTTCAAATTATTATAAAGATAAAGAAACAAAAACAAAATTAATTCAAAGACAAGAGAGTACTTTTGAAAATAAATTATACTCTTTAGAATTAAAAATAAATAGTTTAAAAAATGATCTAATAGCATTAAAAGAGAATAAAACATTTAAAAAATATTTAGAATTAGAAACTAATAAAGAAGTTTTTGAATTATTTTCTCTAATGATAAATAGTGATAAAGATATTTATCAATTAAGATTTTTAGATTCCAATGGAAATGAAAAAATAAGATTTGAAAGAGATAATATTTCTTCACCTGTAATTAAAATAGAAGATAAAGATTTACAAAATAAAGCAAGTAGATATTATTTTAATGAAATTAAGAATATAAAAAAAGATACGATTTGGTTTTCAAGAGTAGATTTGAATGAAGAGTATGGAAAAATCGAAAAACCTTTTATTCCAACTCTTAGAATGGGAGTTCCAATTTATTATAATGAAGTATTTAAAGGTGTATTGATTATGAATGTATTTTTTGAAAATACTATAAATAATTTGGTTAATTCACCATTTTTTAATATTTCTATTTATAATAAAGATGGAGAATTTATTTATAACAAAATGAAAATAGATTCAAAGATTGTTGATAATTCTTGGTCAATGAGTATTAAAAGAGATTTTAATTTTTTTAAATATCTTGAATATATAGAAAATAAGTTCTCAAATGAGGATATCAATAGTTGTTTTTTATCTTTTTCTCTTGATACTGTTATACCAAATGATGATAAATTAACTATTTTTTATGAACCAAATGAAAATGAATTAATAAAAATTATAGAAAATGAAAGAAATTATATTCTAATTGTTTCTATGATAGTTTTAGGACTTTCAATTTTCTTGGCATTTATTTTATCTATTATTCCAAATTTATTAAATGATAAGTTACATAAATTAAAGGATACTTTAGAAAAAAAGATAAGAGTAATTGATGAATATGTAAACTTATGTGTTACGGATAAAAATGGTGTAATTATTGATGTGTCTAAATCATATTGTAATTTGACAGGATATACTAGAGCAGAATTAATTGGTAAAAGACATAATATATTAAGGTATGAAAAAACTGAAAATAGAGTATATAAAGAGTTATGGGAGACAATTAATAATAAAAAAATTTGGGAAGGTGAACTTACAAATGTTAAAAAAGATGGAGAAATTTTTAATACAAAAATATTAATAACTCCAGAATTAGATGAAAATCAAAATATAGTAAATTTTATTGCATACTCTCAAGATATTTCTTATCAGAAAAAAATAGAATTAATATCTGTAACTGATGAGTTGACAAAACTTTATAATAAAAGAGAATTTAATAATATATTTACTCGTTCGGTTGAAAATGCGAAAAGATTTAATAACCCTTATACTATGTTGATGATAGATATAGATTTTTTTAAACAGTATAATGATAGTTATGGGCATTTAAAGGGTGATTATGCCCTCGAAAGTGTTGCAAAAGCAATGAAAAAATGCTGTACAAGAAGTACTGATATTAGTTTTAGACTAGGTGGTGAAGAATTTGGTTTAATATTTATCGCTTCAAATCAAAAAGAGGCATTAGTTTTTGCTAAAAAAATACAAGATGAAATCCATAATTTGAAAATAGAACATAAATCATCAAAAGTTTCTTCATATTTAACAGTCTCAATTGGACTTTTCTTTAGTGAAAATATAAGAGACTTCTCAAAAGATGATATTTATCAAAGATGTGATGATGCTTTATATTTTGCAAAAAAAGCTGGAAGAAATAATATTTATTCAATAGATACGTTGAGTTTCTAATAGTATGATTTTATTTTAAATAGAAGAAGTTTAATTTAAAATCTTTTTTATTCCTTCAATTAAGCTTACAATCTCTTCTTTTGTTTGAGAAAAATGAATAGAAATTCTTACCCATCCTGGTTTATTATTGATATCAAGTGTTTGAATTCCTAATAAATCATGTCCATAAGGCCCTGCACATGAGCATCCTGCTCGTGTTTGGAAGTTATTTTGAGTTGATAGTTTATTGCATAATTCATAAGGATTAAAGCCTATTATGTTAAAAGAGACTATACCTATGTTCTCAACTTCTTGATTTCCATAGATTTCACAATTTGGTATCTTTTTTAATTCATCTATGAAATATCTTTTTAATTCATCCTTTTGTTTTTTTATAAACTCAAAACCAATTTCATTTCTTAGCTGATATGCTAAGCTTGCTCGTATTAGTTGTAAGATTGGAGGAGTTCCTGCATCTTCTCTTGTTTCTATATTTTTTTGATAAACTTGAGTTTCTTTATTTACATATTCAACTGTTCCTCCACCTGCAAATGATGGAGGTATTGAAGTATCTATTAAATCTTTTTTGATGATCAATAATCCACAAGATCCAGGACCTCCTAGAAGTTTATGGGGGGATAAAACTAAAGCATCATAAAGATGGCAAGGTACATTTATATATGGACTTGAGGCTGCTGCATCAAATAAAACTTTTGCTTTATAGTGTTTAAGAAGTTTTGATATTTCTTCATAGGGTGTTATTATTCCTGAAACATTTGAAGCAATACAAAAACAACCAATGATCTCTCTATGTATATTTTCTTGTAAAATCTCTTTTAATTGAACAAGGTCAACTAATCCATCGATTGTAAGTTTTATTCTTTTTACTTCACATAATGCTTCCCTATAACTTACTTCATTTGAGTGATGCTCATAAGGTCCTACTATGATAAGAGGAAGTTTCTTTTTAGCTATTGTTATTCCAAATCTTTTTACAGTTGCAGGAGGAATATATATTCCCAATAATTCTTGAAATTTTTTTATGGCAGCTGTTGTTCCACATCCACTTGGAAGTATTGCGAATTCATCATTTAATTGCAAATTTTTTGCCAAATTTCTTCTTGCCTCTTCATAATAGTTTGATGTAGTATCTGCGTTTGATGCTTCTTTTGAGTGAGTATTCGCATAAGTTTCAAGTACATCATGGATTCTATTTTCTATTTGTCTAAAAGCTAATCCTGAGGCTGTATAATCAAAATACTCTTTTTTATTTTTCCCAATAGTGTTGTATTTAATGAAATTTAATACATCCGTATTCTCATTGAAAAAAGGTCTAAAAATATTTTTGTTCATATTGTTTGGCTCATTTAATTTGTTTATCTTATTAATCTTATAATTTTAAGTTATTTAGCATAAGAGCTTGCTTGAATAAAAAAGCTTTTAAAAAAGCTTTTTTATCAGTGCTTTAAGAAAAAGGATTAAATCCTATTTGTTCTAGTTCTTTTGCTAAAGTATGTGCATTTTTAGAAGGAGCATCTAAAATAATTATATTTGCTTTATGAGTAATTTTTATTTTAGAAACCTCATGTTTTTTTAGTAATTGATGTAAAGAATCAAAAGTTGAACCTTTCATGGTACTTAAATTAAATCTACATCCTATATAGCTCTCATTTTCTATTTTACTACTGTTTATTCCCATTCGAGGTTTTCTTGGGCTTGGATTATTTTTGATAAAAATATTTTTCTCAATTTTATAATTAATTGATGCATTTAAAATATCATAAAATTTATCATATCCCCAACTGTTTACAAGTGCTCCAAAAGAGTTATTTTGGGGATTTTCTCTATCTCCATAATCTTTATAAATACGAGCAATACTTTTAGCAGTATTTAAAACTTGTGGAGGTGTTACATATCCTATTGTTCTATCCATTATTTTTACTGCAAAAACGATTTTCTCTTTTAAATCTTTTGTTGCATTAAAACTAACATCAGGAGTAAATTGAACATCACAACCTTCTTCATATCCACTTATTGCCATTTGAAGTTTATTTGGTAAATTATCAAATTTTTTATTGCCAATAAATGTTTTATTTAATCTACTTGCTAAATCTGTTACATCAAATAATTGTGTTTCATCTATTCCATTTACGGGACAAGTTAGTACTCTTCTTACTGTATGACCTGCTTCAAATTCTGTATTTAATCCAACATTGTGAAGCATATTAAAAATATTTGGTAAATTATGTAGCTTTAAATTTCTTAATTCTATTTTTTGAGAACTTAATAAGTTTAATGAATTATTTGCATAGTTTTTAGAAATTTGACTTAATGTTTCTATTTGTACTAGGTTCAATTCGCCCATTTCAAGTGGAATTTTTAGCTCAAAAAATTCTTGTTTTTCATCTTGTGCATAAAGTCCATACCATTTGAATCTTTCTAAATCACTAGGCGTTATTTTTTCACCAAAAATAGAGTAGATATAGATATCAGCTAAGACATCTATCCCACTCTTTTCTTTTTTTATTTGTTCTATATTTAATGCTAAATTATTAGACATTATATTGCCTTACAATCCCACTGTGGGTAATTTCTTCTAATGAATTCATTTAGTTCAATTTCAGCTTGAGTATAAACTTTTTTCTCTTCTTCTAAATGAGCAAAACCTTCAATAGAAGAAACAATCATACCAGCCCCAACAGTAGAGTTAGTATATTTATCAATAATTATAAAACTTCCTGTATATCTGTTTTCATGGTATGGATCAACTGCAATTTCTCTATCTAAAGAAATTGTACATTTTGCTATATCATTTAAAGCAAGTTGTGTTGCATCAATCTCTTCAAATGTATTAATGTTCTTTTTAAACTCAATTGAATTAAAAGCTCCATTTAATACAGAAGTTGCTCTTTTGATAATATAGTTTTGGTTTAGTTTAAGTGGAGTTTCATCCATCCAAACTACCATTGCACTTAAGTGATTTGATACTTTTGGAATATCACTTGATTTTACAATCATATCACCTCTAGATATATCAATCTCATCTTCAAGTGTAATAGTTGTAGCCATTGGAGCAAAGGCAGTTTGAATAGTTTCTACTACTTCATCTTTTCCAATTGGTCTTAAATCTTTGATATCATTTGATACTATTGATTTTACTTTAGATGTTTTTCTTGAAGGTAATACTGTAATTTCATCGCCAACACTAATACTTCCACTTGAAATCGTCCCTGAAAAACCTCTAAAGTTTAAGTGAGGACGAACAACATATTGAACTGGTAATCTAAATGAAGAAGACTCTTGTTTATGTATTTCTGTTTGGTCTAATAATTGCATTAAAGGAAGACCTTTATACCAAGAACATTTAGGTGAAATAGTTAAAATATTATCTCCATCTAAAGCAGAAATAGGAATAAACTGAATATTCAAATCATTATGATGAGGAAGATATTCAATAATCTCATTATAATCTCTTTTAATATTTTCAAAAACTTCTTCACTAAAATCAACTAAATCCATTTTATTAATTGCAACAATTAGGTTTTTAATACCTAATAATGAAGCAATATAAGAGTGTCTTTTAGTTTGAGTTAAAATCCCTTGTCTTGCATCTATTAAAATAATAGCAATATCAGCAGTACTAGCACCCGTTGCCATATTTCTAGTGTATTGCTCGTGACCTGGAGTATCTGCTATGATAAACTTTCTTTTATCAGTTGAGAAAAATCTATAAGCAACGTCAATAGTAATACCTTGTTCTCTCTCGCTTGCTAGTCCATCAACTAAAAGTGCTAAGTCGATTTTATCACCAGTAGTTCCTGATTTTTTACTATCTTTTTCAATTGCTGCTAATTGATCTTCAAAAATCATTTTTGAATCATATAAAAGTCTTCCAATTAAAGTACTTTTACCATCATCAACACTTCCGCAAGTGATAAATCTACATATTTCTTTGTTTTCGTGTTCTTTTAAATATTGTTCTATATTTTCTGCTATTAAATCTGATTGATGTGCCATAAAATTTTACTCCGTTAAATTTTTAGTATTCAGTGCTCAGAGTTCAGTACTCAGAGCTTAATTTTAGTTGTAATCCAACTATCATTTTTAAAATCTCTTTTATCTCTTTTTTCCAAGATAAGCCTATTTGTTTTTCTATATAGTCAATCTCTATGCCTATATAAATTTGTGTTATAAGTTCAGCACAAGAGCCTTTTGCTATTTCTAAAAATCTATGTTGTTCTTTTTTAGAATCTTTTTCCATACCCTCAGCAATATTAGAAGGAACAGATAAACTGCTTCGAGTAATTTGGTCTTTAAATCCAAAATCTTTACAAGATGCAAAATGTTTGTAAATCTCGACACTAATCCTAGCACTTCGCTTCCAAACATCAAGTTTTTCACATCTCATATCTTTTCCCTCTGAACACTGATTGCTGAACTCTGAACACTATTTAAAGCCAAAGCTTAAAAATATCCTTCTTGTTTCTTTTTCTCCATTGATGCGTCACCATCACTATCTATTAATCTTCCTTGTCTTTCACTTGTAGTACAAATTAACATCTCTTGAATAATCTCAGGTAAAGTAGTTGCTTCACTGTTAACAGCACCAGTTAGTGGATAACATCCAAGAGTTCTGAATCTTACCATCTCTTTTTTAGCTGTTTTTCGCAAACTTTCAGGCATTCTTTCATCATCTACCATGATTTTAGTTCCCATATATTCAACTACTTCTCTCTCTTTTGAGAAATATAAATCAGGAATTGAAATATTTTCTAAATAAATATATTGCCAAATATCAAGTTCTGTCCAGTTAGATAATGGGAATACTCTAATAGATTCACCTTTTGTGTGTCTTCCATTATAGATATTCCAAAGTTCAGGTCTTTGAGACTTTGGATCCCATCTGTGATTTTTATCTCTAAAAGAGTAGATTCTCTCTTTTGCTCTTGATTTCTCTTCATCACGTCTAGCTCCACCAAATACAGCATCAAACTTTTGAATGTTTAACATATTTTTTAAACCTTCCGTTTTCATAACATCTGTATGTAAAGCACTTCCGTGAGTAAAAGGAGAGATATCCATTTCAGCCCCTTTAGGATTGATATAAACTAAAAGCTCCATACCAACTTCTTTTGCTCGTCTATCTCTAAACTCTATCATCTCTTTAAACTTCCATGTTGTATCAACATGAACCAATGGAAGGGGAGGTGGTGCTGGATAAAATGCTTTTTGTAAAAGATGTAACATAACAGATGAATCTTTACCAACACTGTATAACATTGCTGGGTTTTGAAATTCTGCTACTACTTCTTTCATTATGTGCATTGATTCTGCTTCTAATTGTTTTAAATGGGTTAATCTTTCTTTACTTATCATTTTTATTCTTCTCCATTAATTTTGACTAGTTCAAATTAAAAGTTTGAATTCATCTTTATATTTAAAATTAAAATTTATTTTTTGTGTAAACCACACTCTTTGTGTTCTGGGTTTTCCCACCACCATCTTCCTGCTCTTATATCTTCACCATCTTTTACAGCCCTTGTACAAGGTGCACATCCAATACTTGGAAATCCCTTATCATGAAGTTTGTTATATGGAACTTTATTTTCTTTTATATAATCCCATACATCTATTTCATTCCAATTAATCAAAGGATTAACTTTGATTACACCAAATGTTTCATCCCATTCAACTAAAGGCATATGAATTCTTGTCACACTTTGAGTAGCTCTTAATCCTGTAATCCAAACATCAAGGCCTTTTAAAGCACGTTTAAGAGGTTCAATTTTTCTAACACCACAGCAATTTTTTCTATTTTCAATACTTTCGTATTGTCCATTTACCCCTTGACTTTGGTACAACTCTTGTACTTTTTCACTATTTGGGAAAAATACATCAATCTTTACACCATATTTTAGATTTGTTGCATCCATTACATCATAAGTTTCAGGATGAAGTCTCCCTGTATCCAATGTAAATATTGTTGCATTTTTATTCTCTTTTAGCATCATGTCTGTTAAAACTTGATCTTCTGCTGCTAAACTCGAACTTAATGCTGTTTTTTCAAAATTTTTTAAAAAGAATTCAACTATTTCTTGAGTTGATTTATTTTCTAAATCTTTGTTTAATTTTTCTACTAACTCTTTTTTACTCATTATTTCACCTAAATTTGATAATCATTTGCAGGAGGTTTTACTCTACCTAAAGAGCATTTATTCCAAGCTCTCTCATGAAAATAATATAATGCCATTTTTGTTACAACTTCAATTGAACCAATTGATGCTGCCATTACTAAATTACCTGTAACAAAATATGAGATTATCATAGTATCAAGTGTCCCTAATGTTCTCCATGATATTGATTTTACCACTGACCTATACGGTTTTTCGTGCATTTATTCTTTCCTAATTTTATATATAAAAACAATTATGATAAAGAGTTTTTACTCTTCATCATAATCATATAAACCTGAACTTAGGTATCTTTCACCAGTGTCACATAAAATTGTTACAATAGTTTTACCTTTGTTTTCAGGTCTAGCAGCTACTAATGCAGCAACATGTGCATTTGCACCTGCAGATATTCCAACTAATAATCCCTCTGTTTGTGCAAGTTTTCTAGAGCTAGCAATCGCATCATCATTTGAAACTTGAATTACTTCATCATAAACTGTTGTATTTAAAACATCAGGAACAAACCCCGCACCAATACCTTGAATCTTATGAGGTCCTGGTTTTCCACCACTTAAAACAGGTGATGCTTCTGGCTCAACTGCAATAATCTGAACATTAGGATTATTAGCTTTTAAAACTTCACCAGTTCCAGTTATTGTTCCACCTGTTCCAATAGCAGCTACAAAAATATCGATTTTCCCATCTGTATCTGCTAAAATTTCTTTTGCAGTTGTAAGTCTGTGAATTTCAGGATTTGCAGCATTTCCAAATTGTTGAGGAATAAAAGAGTTTGGTGTTTCTTCTTGTAATTCAACAGCTTTTTCAATAGCACCTTTCATTCCTTTTTCAGGAGCAGTTAATACTAAGTCAGCACCTAATGCTTTTAATAATCTTCTTCTTTCAATACTCATAGATGCAGGCATTGTAAGAATTAATTTAATTCCAAGTGCTGCACAAACAGAAGCTAATGCAATACCTGTATTTCCACTTGTTGGTTCAATTACTGTAGTACCTTCTTTAATTAATCCAGCTTTGATAGCTGCGTTAATCATATTTGTTCCAATTCTATCTTTTACAGAGTGTGATGGATTCATAAACTCACATTTACCTAGAACCGTAGCTCCACTTGCGTCACTTGCACCTTGTAATTTTACTAAAGGTGTATTTCCGATTAATTCTGTTATATTATTTGCAAATTTCATATCATTTTCCTTTATTTATTATTTATATACTGTAATGTAAAAATTCATTATATTTATCTTGATATTCATCTAGTTTATCTAGGCTAATATCAAAAATCTTTTTCATACTATTCTTCGACTCATCAAAAAAGATATTTAAAATTGGATTATCTGCTTTCACATCTACAATTTTTATATCATCTTCTAATGCAATTAAAATATCAACTATTTTAATTTCACTAGGACTTCTTGCAAGTATATATCCACCTCTTGCACCTCTTATACTTTTTACAAGTTCAGCTCGTCTTAGCTTACTTAATAATTGTTCCAAATAATTTTGAGGAATGTTTGCATTAGATGATATATCCTTGATTTGCATGGGAGTATCATCTTGATGCTTACTTAACTCGTACATGGCAGTTAGTCCATATACGCCTTTTGTTGATATTAATGGCATATCAAGTTCTTAATTTAATGCTTGATTTAAATCTTCAATAAGATCAACAGTATTTTCTAAACCAATAGAAAGTCTAATTGTCACAGGATTAACACCCGCTTTTGCTAACTCTTCTGGACTCATTTGTGAGTGAGTTGTAGATGCTGGATGAACAATAAGTGATTTACTATCTCCAATATTTACAACAACAGAAAATAATTTAGCGCTATCAATTACTTTTCTTGCTTCTTCAAATGAAGATACATCAAATGAAATTAATCCTGATGATTTTCCATCTTTGAAATATTTTTGTGCTTTTTCATAATATTTATTAGAAGTAAGTCCTGGATAATTTACAGCTTTTACTTTTGGATGTGATTCTAAAAACTTAGCAACTTCAAGTGCATTATCAGAGTGTTTATCAACTCTTAAAGCTAAAGTTTCTAAAGTTTGAATTAGTAACCAAGAATTATGAGGAGATTGAACAGCACCAATATCTCTTAGTAATGCTAATCTAGCTCTTAAACAAAAGTTTGGTAATGGAACATCTGTATAAACTAAACCATGATATGAAGCATCAGGTGTTGTAAAATCAGAATATCTATTTTCATTTGCTTTAAAGAATGAAGCTAATCCATCTCTTTCAACAATGATTCCACCAATAGTTGTACCTTGACCATTTGTATATTTTGAAGTTGAGTGAACAACAACATCAACACCCCATTTAATAGGATTAAATAAAGCTGCACTTGCAACTGTATTATCACAAATTGTTAAAACACCATTTCTTTTTGCTATTTCTACTATTTTTTCAACATCAGCAACAGCGATTTGTGGATTTGATAATGATTCAAAGAAAATTGCTTTTGTTTTATCATCAATTTGTTCTTCTAAATCAGAAGCATCTTCACTTTTAAATACTTTTGCACTAATTCCAAATCTTTTAATAGTATGCGTTAATAAAGTAACAGCTCCACCATATAATTTATCAGAAATTAAAATATTATCTCCAGCTTGTGCAACATTTGCAATTGAATAAAAAATTGCAGATTGACCACTTGCTACACATAAAGCAGCAGCTCCACCTTCAAGCGCAGCAAATCTTTGCTCTAAAACATCTGTTGTTGGGTTATTCAATCTTGTATAGATTGGACCTAATTCTTTCAAGGCAAATAAATTAGCAGCATGTTCTGAATCTCTAAATGCATAAGCAGTAGTTTGTGTTATTGGAACAGCCATTGAACCATGACCTTCTTTTTTGTTATAACCAGCGTGTATTGCGATTGTTTCGTTTTGCATATTATTCTTCCTTTCTTCTTTTTGTTATTTTCTTTTTATGTTGGAATTATAGAACATTTTTTTATCAATGTCAAGTAATTTAATCACAATTAATATAATACCCTTTAAAATAGGGGTGATTAATTAACTTGATTAAATCAATCAAGATTATATCAGATGATTAAGAAAGTTTTGCTAAAATACCAATAAATCAATACTATGGATAGTTTATGTGTGTAGAAAAATACAATATTTTTGAGCAAATAATAGTAGATAAAAGTGAAGAAATTTTTTTTGAAATTTTTAAAAATGAAAGCATAAAAGTAGAAAAGATAGTTTCAAACGGCCAAAAATCACCAGAAAATTTTTGGTATGAACAAGAAAAAAGTGAATTTATATTGCTTCTTGAGGGATTTGCTATACTTGAATTTGAAGATAAGCAAGTTGAGCTTGTAAAAGGTGACTGTTTAAATATAGAAGCTTTTCAAAAACATAGGGTTAAGTTTACAAGTTTGGATGAACCTACGGTTTGGTTTGCGGTTTTTTATTAATACACATCATCATGTGAACCAATATCAATAGGAATAATCTCACCATCTTTAATGATAAAATCAATAATAACCCTATATTCCATATTTATAGAAATAGAATAAAAATCTGCTAATTTACCTTTTAATTTATGAAGTCTAAGGCTTGGGTGAAAAGGGTCATTTTCTAGTATAAATATGCATTTAGAATATCTTTCAAACATATCAGGATGTTTTTTTAGGAATCTTTTTAGTCGTTTTTTATATTCATCTGTGATGACTAACTTATAATTCATTTCTTAACTCATCAATATGTTCTTGTGCACTTTGAACTTTGAAGTTACCTTTTTCTATATCTTGAAGTGATTTTAGATATGCCAAATCAAGTTCATTTGCTCTTAACTCTTTATATCTTTCTATATCAAGTACGACATATTGGTTTTTACCTCTTACATTGATAATTAGTTCATCAAATTTTTCAAGAAGATTTGCAAAGATTGAAACACCTTTTGTTTTTACTTCATTTGCATTTATAATCATATAATACTCCTAATAGTACTTTTAAAAGTATTATATAGCATATTATTGAATTTGTCAAAATTTTTTCTAAGAATTAAAAAATCACCAAAGCTCTACCAAAAGGAATTCTCTCTTTTTTATTTGATAATGCCCAAAGAACTTCATACGATGGTGGGATTCGAGGGAAGATACCATCTCCATCGGTGAAGTATAATAGCATACTTGACATTGGGAAGTTTGCATCGATGTATTCAAAAACTGGTCGATAGTCCGTTCCTCCTCCACCTTTTAGGGTAAACTCTATATCTTGGGCACCTCTAAAACTATAGTGAGCGTGAACTTTTGCATCTGCTATTAAAAGTTCAATATTAACTGCTGGAAAGTTTTGCATAATAGCTTTAAATTCTTCAATAAATGCTCCCAAAATCTCTTCTTGAATAGAACCTGAGGTATCAATGGCAACTATTAAACTCAAAGTATCACTTGTAAGTGAGGGCAGGGCAAAACCTCTGTATAAATGTTTTTTATTTGGTGGCATAAAGGCGTAATTATTTCTCATGTGGCGATTTATGGCATTGTAAAGTTCAAACTTCCAATCTATATCTTGGGCTACTACTTTTTTTGCAAGTCTTTCAAAACCTAAAGGCATTAAAGATTTTCTAGTTGATACCTCTTTTGCAAGTGCGCTTGCGTATTCCCATTGTTCTTCATCTCGTTCATCTAGATTTTCTTGTATTTTTTTTACTTTTCTAAACTTTTGAGTATTATCTTTATTGTTATTTTGCTCATCATGTTCTTGTGTTTTTTCATCATCAAAAGCATCAACTCCACTCTCAATTAACTCTTTTTTTAGAAAATCATAAATCTCTTCAGCGTACATATTTTTGAATTTTTTATCATAATTTATGCCTTGAGGCATTTTCATACCATTTTTAGCGAGTAGATTATTGATTGCATAATCAGTTGCTAATTGCCAAAGGTAACCTTTTCTTTTTAGCTTTCTTTGTTGGTGAGATAAAATGTGATGCATAACACAGTTTGTCAAAATAAAAGAGAGCTCTTCAATGGTACAACTGTTTATAAAATCAGGGTTATATAAAAACCTTACCCCATTACTAGCATAAGATTCTATATTTTCACTCTCTTCATGTTTTAATCTTGATGCCAACATTCCAAAATATGGGTATTTTGTTGTTAGTTGGCTTTTGGCTTTGATTAAAAGTGTGTTTGCATTCATAATTAACGTAGTAGCGTGTTGAATTTTTTCATCCACAATGGCCAAGATTTTAGATAATCAAGTTCAATACTTCTTTGTCTTAAATCTTGAATAATCATGACAGAAAACTCTCCTGGAAGATTTAGGGAGTAATTAAGAAGATTTTCTAACTCTTTTGTTCTTGTATCTTCTGAAATTCTAATTGCTAAGGCTGTGCAAAGTATATGTAAAGCTGAGGTATCTGTTGGAAACTCTTTTTCAGTTCCATCTAAAATTCCATCAATATTTGGAAGATCTTTTATAACTGCTTTAAAACCTAAAAATGAAGCTGCTAACTCTTCACCAATTGCTCCACTAATTAGTGCCATTATCAAATCATCTTCAGGAGTTGATAATAAAACTTCATTTACATAATGCCAAGTTCTAGGAGTTGCAAAGGCTTTTGTATCACTTTGAGTATTAAAAGTAAACAAAGCATCTGGTCTATAAGAGATAAAAGAGATAATAGATAAATCAATATTATTGTTTATAGCCCATGCTCTCCAGTCATCAACACTTACTTCCATATCAAGGTGAATAAATCTATTTGCAAGTGGTGCGGCCATTCTAAAAACTACACCTCTATCACTTTCTCTATTTCCAGCTGCAACTATTGCCCAACCATCAGGAAGTGTATATTCACCTATTTTTCTATCAAGAATCAACTGATAAGCAGAAGCTTGAACCATGGGAGCAGCAGTATTAAGCTCATCTAAAAACAAAATTCCCTCTTTAATACTACCATCTGGTAAAAATGAAGCAGGTGCCCAAATAGCTGTTTGATTAACTGCATCAAAAAATGGAATTCCTCTTAAATCTGTAGGGTCAAGAAGAGATAGTCTTAAATCTATACAAGCTATTCCTTTTTCCTTTGCAATTTGAGCAATGATTGAAGATTTTCCAATACCAGGAGGTCCCCATAAGAATATAGGTACTTTTCGTTCACTCAAGTGTTCTACTGAGCGTTTTATTTTTTGTGGATTCATACATATCCTTTATTTATGGAATATGTATTGCAATTAACGTTCCTTGTATTTGAAAGAGTCTATTAGCTATAATCAAAAAAACTTTTAGGGATAGATTTGAAAATAGCAATAATAGGAGCAGGAGCAGCAGGAATAATTGCCGCCATTACTGCCAAAAGATTAAACAAAAATTTACATATAGATTTATTTGATGCAAATAAAGGTATAGGTAAAAAGATACTTGCTAGTGGAAATGGAAGATGTAATATCTCAAACAATCAAATAACTTCAAAAAACTATCTAGGAGAAAATCCAGACTTTACAAGTTTTGCACTAAAAGAGTTTGATTTCAAAGCCTTTGAAAAGTTCTGCAAGAGTATAGGACTTTTACTTGATATAAAACCAAGTGGAAAAGTATATCCCTTATCAAATGAAGCAAAATCAGTAACTAATCTTTTAGAGTTAGCTTTACAAGAATTGGGTGTGAATATATATTTAGAATCAATGATAACAGACATTGAAAAAGTAGAAGATAAGTTCAATATCACAACCAAAGATAATGAATATAAAGCATATGATAAAGTACTAATCTCAAATGGTTTAGGTGCAGCTCCACAACTAAATGCAAACGAAAGCGGTTTAGATTTTGCCTCAAAATTTGGACACAGTTTCAATCCAACATACCCTTCACTTGTAGGACTAAAAACTGACAATACCTATAATGGAAAACTTCAAGGTGTAAAAAAAGAGTGTAATGTAAGCCTATATGTAAATGGAAATTTAGAGCAAGAGATTTTTGGTGATGTATTATTCACAAGTTATGGAGTTTCAGGATTTGCGATATTAGATATTTCACAACTAGCAGTTTTAAATCTAAGCCAATACCAAGATGTAAAAATAGCAATAAATTTCTTCCCAAAAATAAACAGAAATGACCTAGGTGACCAAATCCAAACACTTTTTAAAACTATCCCAAGTCAAAAAGCCGTAGATATAATAACAGGAATGGTATCAAATAAAATAGCACCAGTATTATTAGATATTTGTAAAATCAACATAGATACAAAAGCCGCCGATATAAACGCAAAACAAATAAAAGCCTTAGCTTACCAACTAAATCAATGGAAACTAAAAATAACAGACACCCAAGGTTTCGGACACGCAGAAGCCAGTGGTGGAGGTGTAAGAACTGCTGAGGTAGATAATAAAACTTATGAGAGTAAGCTAGTGAAAAATCTATACTTCGCAGGAGAAGTTCTAGATATAGTAGGAAATAGGGGAGGTTTTAACCTTCAATTTGCGTGGGCGAGTGGGTATTTAGTTGGGAAGAGTTTAGGGAAATAGGGAACACAAAATTAAAAAAAGACAATATTTAGAAAAATAAAAGGCTTATATTTTGAATTTAAGAAATAATATAAAAGAATTCGGTGAGTTATACATTAAAATAAATAGAGAACCAGTTTCTTTACAAGCTAAACCAGTTAAAAAAGAAGATTTCAAAAATTATGTAAAAGAGTTAATAAAAGATATCGATGTTTTATTTTCTGGTGATGTTAAGATAATTATTACATGGCATATTCATGAGGAATTAAGATATGAAAAAGATTCGATAGCAGATTTAGATAATATTGTTAAACCTTTATTAGATGCACTATCTGGTAAAGATGGGATAATGATAGATGATAACCAAGTTCAGGCGATTAACTGCCTTTGGCTAGATTCTTATCAACGGGATGTTCAATTTTTAGAAGTAGAGGTTAAATCATTATTAAGAGAAGATTATATTGAAAAAGAGGACTTATATTTCATTAATTTTGATAATTTATGTTTACCAATAAGTTTAAAAGAAAAAGAAAATCGTAAAGAATTCTTATTAAGATGTGTAAGTGTTTGGGAAATGATGATTAATTATAGGAATAAAGCTTTAGAAGAAGGAGTTTCTTATTATGATGCAAAAGGAATTTTACCAATACAAAGAATTTTTCATAAATCTAGGATATTAGATTTTCCAATTAAGAGAAAAGAAGAAATTATAGAATTAATTAATAATTAGAAAAATAAAAATGTGAACATTTTCAAAATAGTGTAAAAAAAAATCAAATTAAATCTGTTAAGAAATTTGAACTGTTTGAGGCTTTAGCCGAGTTTTAAAATTTTAAGATTTCATTTTATTTTTTAGATATTTTGGAACTTATCGAACGCTTTTGCCTACAAATAGTATTAAATCTTTTGCTACTTTTCTTTACTAAAAAGAAAAGTAAAAAGCATCACAATAAAGAAATATAAAATATCCCAGTTACTCCAATTGACAAACGTCAAACTATTATATATAATATAGTAAAACAAAAGGATAAATATGAATACTTTATCATCTTTAGAAAAACAACAAGTAGGATTACGTGTTCCTAAATATTTACTTGATGAGATAGATGAATTTACTAAGACTTTTTCTGTTAATAGAAGTGAAGTTATAATTGAAGCTATTAAATCTTATGTTGAAGCTCAAAAAGAAAATATTTTTTATAGTGAATTTGAAACTTCAGTAAAAGAGCTCAAAAATAGTATTTCTACTAATAAAAAAGAAGATACTTTAGAAGATTTGATAAATGAACTTGAAAATAATTAGCTTAGAATCTTTTAAAAAAGATGCAAAAGAACTTTTTAAGAAGAATAAAAAATTACCAATTGATTTAAAAAAATTAAATGATATTTTACAAGAAAATCCAAAATCAGGGATTGAACTATCATCCGATTTATATAAAATAAGATTAGAAAATTCATCTTCAAAAGTTGGTAAAAGTGGTGGATTTAGAGTTATTTATTATTACATAGATAAAAATGAAAAATTATATTTATTAAAAATATACTCTAAGACAGAAGTTCCAAATATAAAAGAAGAAGTTTTAATTAAAATCTTAAATGAACAAATGAGTTAAGGAGTAGAATAATCTACTCCAGAAATTCGGAGACAGTATACTTAATACTGACACAGAACCTTGAACACTCCAAAATAGTAGTTAAATATCTAACTGCTACAAACTGTACTAAATCAAAAATATTTTAATATCTAAATCAACCTAATGCACTTATCTTATAAATCAATAGCGTAAGATTTCAATGTTTCTAAATCAATGAGTTCTAACATACGTTCATGTGTAGAATGTATAAATATCTGAGGTGCTTTACCTGCTTGATGTGCTTTGACAAAACTATATCCTCCTAAACACCAACTCTCTCCTGGTTTAACACCTGGGAAGTTATATTCAGGTATTGGAGTTGAAAGATCATTACCAGCTTCTTTAGAATATTCCAAGAATTCTTTAGTCGCATAGATACAAACAGCATGAATAGCAGCATTTTCTTTTCCTGAAAAACAACAACCATCACGATAGTATCCAGTTAGAGGATTTACACTACAGGGTTCTAGTGGTTCACTTAGCACATTTAACTTCTTTTGCATATTATTTCCTCCTATAATACATAATCAACTTTTATTACTAAAACAGAATAAAAGTTGTATATATTATTTATGTTTGTATTAAATTTAATTAGTTTAAATTTTTTTACAATTCACAGTTAATTACATCATTAAATGATCTTCTTTTCCTTGTGAATAATATTTAATTTATATCACCAAACAAAGCGTATTATTTTGATTGTATAAACTCACCTATTTAGGAAGCTATGGAAGTGTTATATCTCTTACCATCCATAATAGGAGGCTGTGAGCATAAATCAAGAATTAAGATTAAGGATGTATTATGTTTTATATTGGAATAGACATTGCTAAAGCTTTTAGTGTTTGTAGTGTGATTAATGATAAAGAAGAGATGATAATAAAACCATTTCCTTTTAATTCATCAACTGCTGGATTTAAAAAACTAATCAATAATATTGAATCACTTAACTGTGATACTAAAGATATTCTTATTGGCATGGAGGCTACAGGATTACTATTTGAAAATCTTTATAGGTACTTAAAAGATTTAAATTATAATGTGATATTATTAAATCCATATCAAACTTCACAATATAGGAATATGCTTACTATGAAGTATGTTAAAAATGACAATATAGATTCTATGATAATTGCACTTTTAATTAAAAGTGGAAGATACTCAAAAGGGTATGTAAATGAAGAACAAGTACAATCCTTAAAAGTATTATTTCGACATAAAGAGAATATTAAAGAAAAACTAAAATCACTTAAAAGAGAAACATCATCACTACTTGCTGTTGTATTTCCAGAACTAGATAAAGTTATTAAAGATCCTTTTAGTGTAACAGGTTTAATATTACTTGAAAAGTATCCTACAGCTAAACACTTTGAGTATGTTTCAGTTGATAGAATATTAAAACTTTTTAGAAATATAAAAGGTAATAATTTTAATCAAGTTAAAGCTGAACATTTATTATCAATAGCAAAAGATACAATTTATTCAGGAGTAGCCAAAGATGCTAGAGCATTTTTT
The DNA here is from genome assembly GCF_013177675.1 of Arcobacter acticola. NCBI lineage: Bacteria > Pseudomonadati > Campylobacterota > Epsilonproteobacteria > Campylobacterales > Arcobacteraceae > Arcobacter > Arcobacter acticola. The sequence continues at coordinate 2,961,485 of NZ_CP042652.1, read as the reverse complement.
ATCAGATCAAATATTAAGCTTATTAGAGCATTGCAAGAAGAAATCAAATCTTTAGAAGAAGAGATGATAAAAATATTTGATAAACAAATTGAATCTACACAAGAGAATAAAGAGGATGAAGATTATATCTCCTCTGTATTAGATAACTTAAGAACAATTCCTGGAGTATCTGATAAAACCCTATTAGCATTACTTGCTGAATGTGGAAATCTTGATAGATTTAAAGATGCTAAATCTTTAATTGGTTATTTAGGGCTTTATCCAACTCAAGAACAATCAGGTAATACTTTAAAATATGGACACTTAGCTAAACGAGGAGCTAGATATGCAAAAAAAGCATTGTATTTAGCATCAGTTGCAGCAATCAGGCATAATAGTGAACTAAAACAAATATTTAGAAATCAAGTAGCATCAGGTCGTGCTAAAAAAGAAGCTTTGATAATAGTTGCTAGAAAACTAGCTTATATTATTTGGGCTATCTATAATCATAACCAAGCATATAATCCAACACGTGTATTTGTAGCACATCCTTAATCTTAATTTTAGATGTAATTAACAGTAAATTGTAAAAAAACTCAAACAAATAATTTAATACTATAAATTGGCAATTATATAAAAGCCAATACCATTTTACTTGTTCACGATGAAATAAATTTCATCTTCAAAATACTATTTTTTATAGTACTTTAAAGATAAAACCTAAAAGTATGCACTTTTTTTATTTTATCTTTTATTTAAGCTATCTTTTATAGGAAGGCTTATTTAAAAATTCTAAAAATTAAAATTCTTGGGATAGTATACTTAATTATTTCATCTAAAAAAGCAATTAAATATCTAGCTACAAGAAACAGTACTAAACTCAAAATATATATATCTTCTGTATTTATTATAAAAATATTAGTTATAATAATGAAAACAATAAGGGAGACTAAATGACAAAAAATGATATTTTAGAAAAACTTATTCAAAAAAAAGATTATATTCAAAATACTTTTGAAGTTGATAAAATAGGACTTTTCGGAAGTTATGCAAAAGATATGCAAACTGAAAATAGTGATATCGATATATATGTAGAGTTTAAAAATAAAACATTTAAAAATATCTCAGGATTATGGGTATTTTTAGAAGAGCTTTATAATAAAAAAATAGATTTAATGCATAAACACAAAAGAAGTGGTGGCGCTATTTTTAATGAAATTCAAAAAGAAGTAATTTATGGATAAATCTACAACTATCGAACTAATTGATTTTATTTTAGAAAGTATTAGACTAATAAATAGAAGATTTAAAAGTATAAAATCAAGTGATGATTTTTTAGATTCAGATGATGGTCTTGATAAATTAGATGCAATTTCAATGAGAATTCAAGCTATTGGCGAAGCTTTAAAAAACTTAGATAAAAGGGAACGAGGTCTTTTATTAAAAGTTTCAGATAAAAATTATTGGAGTAGAATTATTAAAACTAGAGATTTTATTTCTCATCATTATGTAGATATTGACTCAGAAACAGTTTTTGATATTTGTTCTAATGAACTAGAAGAATTGGAAAATAAGATACTAGAATTAAAAGATTATATTAACTAACAATATATCATTATTAAAACTCTTTGTCCTTTGCTAAAATACAAACATGAAATTAGCAATAATAATATTTAGAAACAATCTTCGAATTGATGATAACCACTGTTTATATGACGCATGTAATGAAAATGATTATGTCTTAGGATTATATAGTTTAGAATTACTCAAAGGCGAGATATTTGACTTTAAAAAGTGTGATATTTTTAGAGAAAAACTAATCAAAGAATCACTGCTTTGTCTTAAAACCAATCTTTTGAAATATGATATAAATCTAGGTATCGTTGATGATATTGAACAAAGTTTAAAAGAACTTTCTGGGTCTTATGAGATTACTATTTATTATGATGAGGAAGTTGGGACTGAAGAAAAATCTTTTGAAAAGAAACTTCAAAAATACCCTTATAAATCTTTCTTTTCTCAAACAATGATTGAACCTTTTGTTTTTGATTATAAAAAGAGTTTCTCTCACTTTAGAAATAAAGCTGAAAAGATAGAAATTCAAAAACCACTTGATAAAATTTTTAGAAAAAAAACTATTGAATTTAAATCTCTTGATATAAAAATTCCTACAGTATCAATACAAAATTCAAATGCCATAGTTTTCAAAGGTGGAGAAGATGAAGCCTTGAAACAACTAGAAATGTATCTTCCTAAAATTCATGAATACAAATCAACAAGAAATGAAATGAGTGGTTTTGATAATTCAACTAAGTTTTCAGCATATCTAGCAATTGGGTGTATAAGTCCTAGAAGAATTTATCATGAGATTAAAATACAAGAAGAAAAAACATATAAAAGTGATTCTTCTTACTGGATTTATTTTGAACTTTTATGGAGAGACTTTTTTTATTTGGTAATGAAATATAGTGAAAATAAACTCTTTTTAAAATCGGGAATAAAAGAAATAAACTATAACTTTAGAAAAGATGAAAAGTCTCTAAAAAATTTCTTTAATGCATCAACGGGAGTTGATTTAATAGATGCAAGTATAAATGAACTCAAATCAAGTGCTTGGCTTAGTAATAGAAATAGGCAAATAGTAGCCAGTTATTTTGTAAAAAATCTTGGACTAGATTGGAGAATAGGGGCTGCTTTTTTTGAAAGCCTTTTAGTAGATTATAATCCAGCTTCAAACTATGGGAATTGGGCTTATCAATCCCATGTTGGAAATGATTCTTCTTATAGAATATTTGATATAGAAAGACAAACGCAAATGTACAATGGAAAAGATTATATAAACAAGTGGTTAAATAAGGAAAAATCAAAAGAAAATATTGATTATAGAACTATGGGTGAAGTAGTTAAAAAAGAGGTGTTTTTTGAAAGTGAATAGGGCGTAGAGAGTTATATAAATCTTTACTCCACAATCCCACTCATACAAGTCACTTCAACACCTTGAGCTCTCCAAGCCTTCACAATTTCAAGTAAACCAATACTATCACTTGGCATATGAGGTGCTATGATTATATTTCCGATGTTTTGTTCTATTACTGCTTTTTGCACATCTTCTGGAACGTGCATTGCTATTATTGTTCCGACACCTGCATGGAAATATGATTTATAAACATCTGCTCCACCGTTTGTTCCACCTGACATAAGAACTTCAATTTTACCTGCGTAGTCATCATTTGAACCAACTCTAATAATTGGTTGAGCAACTTTATCTATAAAATATTCCCATGAATTTAATTCTTCAATGATATCTTTTAGTTTTGTTTTTGGCTTATCTTTAAATGCCTTATCTAGTCTTGTTTGTACGATTTCTTCTGTTATAAAATCAGCTGGAATATGTATATTTAGATATGGCATTTTCATAAGTCTTGCCGCTGAACTAACTCGGTCATAGTTTGAAGCGTGTTTTGTCATATCTATACTTATTTGTTTTGCTCGAAGAACTTTTTGAGCTTTGTTTATTGGAATTCCTGATTTTACCATTCTATCTATTTGCACATCCATAACTTTTGCAAAATCAACTACACATGAATCTGCTTTTGGATGGTGAGATACAACGCAGTCAAATCCCAATTGTTGTGCAAGTAATAGCTCTGGAGTTTCCATATCTATACCAATAAGTACTTTTTTTATGTTTTCCCCTGCAACTATGATATCTGTATCATAAGGCATTTTATCAAGGTGTGCTAATTTAAGAGCGGTATTCATTAAGTCTGTTGTATTCATATTATTACCTATATTTTTTTTATGAATCATAACATTTATTTGTTGTAAAGAGAAAATAAAAAAAGAATATCAAACCCAAAAAGGGTTTGACAAAAGTATTAGTTACCTAATAATTTACCTGCTGTTCCCATTAAAGATGGAGTTGATGAATCAGAAGTTACAGCTTTTACAGCTTCAGTAGTAGCTTTATCTTTTAGTTCACTTACTTTACCTTCTAATCCTTCACTTGCTTTATCAGCACAAATATCAATAGCTTTAGCCATCATACCATCATCAGCAATTCCTACAAATGATTTATATGTTGAAGCTTGTGTACAATAAGATTTTGCTTGTGCAGCAGTTTCAGGAGCTTTTGCTTTTGCCATATCAGCTAATTGTGTACCGATTGATTCAGCAGTTATCCCAGTTGCTGCACCTACAGTTTTTGTAACTGAACCAATATCAAATGCGAAAATTGAAGAAATTGATAGTAATGTAGTAAATACGATTTTTTTCATGTTAATCCTTAAAAATAAATTTGCGTATTATATAGTTTAAAAATTAACAAATTGTGTAATTTCAGAACTTATTCTTCAAAATTTGTAATTTCTTTATTTTCTCAAAATCAAAAAAAGTTTTATCACAATGAAGCTTGTTCTTATCATCTAGTTTTAAAGGTTTGATGTTTTTGTAGTTTTTATCTTCATAGGTAAATGAAATATAGTTTTTATCAGCAATTGCTTTTTGCAAAAATCTAAATTCTATGTTCATTTGAATCTTTTGGAGCTTGTTCTCTTTCTTCTTTCGTATAATCTCTTAGAACATTTGCTACTCTTATTCTATACTTTTCAAAGATTCCAGTGTTTCCTTTATCTTGAGCGATTCTGTGTTCAAACATGTTTCTCCAAATTTCTATTGCTTTTTCATCTTCCCAAAAAGATAGACTTAAAAGTTTGTTTTCCTCAATTAGGCTTTGAAATCTCTCAATTGAGATAAATCCTTCACAATTTTGTAAAAATTCTTTTAATTTTGATGCAATTTGTAAATACTCTTCTTTACCATCTTTTGTTGGCCAAACTTCAAATATAACTGCGTACATAGTTTCTCCTATTTTTTATGTGGATTCATTCTTTCCCATGCAATTATTTTTCTATCTTCTTGAATAATATGATGAACAAGAGATATATCTATGATTTTAGATAACTCTTTTTCAAAATCACTTATATTCATAGTTGGAAGTTGTTTTACAAATTCATTTATTTTTAAAATAATCTCCCTATGAAGTTTTTTATGCTCTTCACTTTTTGGATAATTAATATCTTGCATAAATTTTTCTTCGTGAGAAAAGTGTGTTTTCATATAATCATAAAGATCTGTTACAATCTCTTTTATTTTTTTAGTTTTATCTTTTTCTTCAACATATGCAAATGCTTCTTGTGCAATATTAAAAAGTTCTTTGTGCTCTTTGTCTATAATTTCATTATTAACACTATAAATATCTTTCCATCCTGAATGACTTTTTAAATCTTCAAGTGAACAATTCCAGAGATTTATTTTCTTATCTTCTAAAATAATATGTCTAATAAAATACTCTTCAATAAAACTATATAAAGATTTTTCTATCTCTTTTAATTCCATAGTATTTAATTGAGATATTAAATTTGTTAGCACATCTAATAGGTTTTTATGAAGTAATATATGATTTTCTAACTCTGGATACTTCACTTCTTTCATGTATTTTTGTTCATTAGAAAAATGTGTTCCCACATAAGTAAATAGTTCAGTAATTAGCTCTTTTATTTTTCCTATTTCTTGTTCATCATTATTTAGTTTCACCACTGAAAGAGTTTTTCTAGCTATGGAAAAGAGTTTTTGATGTTCTTGGTCTATCTTCAAATTTCCGATGTTATATTCTGATTTCCAAATTAAATTTTCAATATTTTTATCCATAAAAATTCCTAATAGTATAATTATTTAAATTGTATATAAATATTACTAAAAAGCAATAAACTAGGAATCGTTTTGGCTTGAATTGGCTTTTAGCCAAGAGATGATTTTTTTATCTTCTTGAACTATATGATGAACAATAGTTCCATCTATAAGTTTAGCTAGTTCTTTTTCAAAACTATCTTCACTTAAAGTTGCAAGTTGTTTTACAAACTCATTTATTGTATTAACAATATTTTCATGTATTTCTTTATTTTTAAAATGATAATTTACATAATCAAAAAGTTTAGTAATAATTTCTTTTAATTTAGTATTAATTTCTATATCATCTTTTAGTTTTGTTACATTTATAGCTTCCCTTGCAATTGCGAAAAGTTTTTGATGTTCAGAGTCTATTTTAAAATTATTAATATTATATTCTGAACGCCAAATAAGTATCTCTTGATCATTGTTTTGCATTAAAATCCTTCTGTATGGTTTATGATTATATTATAAAAGAGTAAAATAAATCCTGTTATTTAAGCTTTGTAAATATAAAAATAAGCTCTTTTTGAATAATCTTTTCATTAGTAAAACTGCTCCAGAAGTAAAAAGTTGAGAAATGTTTAAAACAAACCACTAAAAGCTTGGGAAGTGCCAGAGATTTTGTGTTCTATAAAATGTTGGCACTCCCGTTATATTAAAATACTAATTAGATATACTAACAACCCCATAAAATCAAATATTTTTAACAGCAAGGTAAAATCATGAAATCTTTTTTAAACTACTTAACATCTTCATTTTTAACTCATATTAATATTGAATTGAGTAAAGACGAGAAAATACTAAATAATATTGATATTGGGAAAAAGCCAGCTAGAATTGGAATAAAAAAAGTACATAATGAGATTTATAAATCTTATCCTAACATAAAGCCTATTGAATTTAATTTTGTATATGAACTTAATGTTATTAGATTAAACAAACAAAACTATTATGATTCAAGTTTTGAGGGATTTGATATAGTATTTTGGGAATCCATAAAAGACTTACAAAATCTAACAAAAGAGAGTAGAAAAACATACAAAAAAACTGTTGTAGAAATATTAAAAAATTTTGATCATAAAAAATTTGGATTAAACATGCAGACTTTTTTAAGATCCCAAGCAGAACTTAGAAAAATTCTACATGAAATGATTAGAGAGTATTATAAAAATGATGAGGCAAAAATAAAAAAGTCTTGGGATATAATTTATGAACAAAACATGGAACATCAAGGTTGGATTATAGAACACTTTGAATTCCTACTTATAGATGCTTGGGAAAAAAGTGAAGATCTATTAAATAATATTTTACCAATAAAAATAGCAAAAGAACTAAAAAAGAAAAAAAAAGTAGAACCTACTCATATAAAAGAAGCTTCTGTACTTTTTACAGACTTTAAAGGATTTACTCAACTTACAGAGCAAATGGATTCAAAACAGTTAGTAAATGAACTAGATATATGTTTTAGAGAATTTGATGCAATTGTAAAAAAGTTTTCATTAGAAAAGATAAAAACTTTGGGAGATGGCTATATGTGTGCAGGAGGGGTTCCTCAAGAAAACAGACATCATATTTTTAATATATGTTTAGCAGGGCTAGAAATGGTTGAAAAAATAAATGAACTTGCAAAAACAAGAGCAATGTCTTGTGGTGGATATTGGCAAGTTAGAGTTGGAATACATTTTGGAGAAATTGTAGCTGGTGTTATTGGTAAACATAAGTTTAGTTATGATATTTGGGGTGACACTGTAAATACAGCTAGTAAAATGGAATCCTCTGGAGTGCCAGGAGAAGTGAATATTTCAGAAGAATTAAAAAACAAGATAGAGAAATATTTTGATATAGAAAGTAGAGGTGAAATTCCTGCAAAAAACAAAGGTAATCTCAAAATGTATCTGTTAAAAGGACTAAAAGAAAAATATAAACAAAATGGATTACCTTCTTTTATTAGTGATTATAAAAATTAATTTAGTTAAAAACTGATTTGCTAATAGCAAATAGGACACAAAAAAATGAATTATAAAATCATTTAAGAACCTTTAGATTTGCAACTTTTTTTAAAGTATTTTATATTTATTCGCTAATCCTTTAGTAGAATTTCAAATAATCTTACTATAATACACAAAAAAACTAGGAAGCATTTTAATATGAGTAGTTCAAATATTATAGAAAACCCAAGCAATGAGGAACAAGAAAAGTTAGTTCAATCACAGTTTAATATAAATGTTGCATTTTATGTTCATTTAAAAGCGTATGATAATAAAGTAAGAGATGAGTTAGAAAAAAGACTTTCAGAAGTATTCTTTTTCTCAAAAGGAATAGATTGGAAATTTGATAGCTTTGGAATAGAAAAAACAGGTTCAAGAGGAACGGAGGTTTTAGGATATTTTATTTTTAGATGTGTTGAGTTAGAAAAATTACAAAAACTTTTTGTTGATGAATTTAAAGATTATGAAAATGCAATAAAAATTTCATGTTCTATCGCAAAATATGAAAAAATTGAAGAATCTTTTTTTGAATTAGAGATATAAAAGAGTTACTCTTTTATATCTTATATGTTCGCATTATTAAAAATGCAAGAAATGAAATGATTGAAATACTAAAAGCTATTGGTAAAAAAGTCTCACTGTGAAATGATAGTGCAATTGAAGAAATAATCGCCCCTAATCCAAACTGTAAAACTCCTACAACTCCTGAAGCAACTCCTGCATTTTTTGGGAAATGCTCCAAAGTCAAAGCCATACAATTTCCAAATATAAAAGCCATCATACTCATATATGATGCTATTAAAATCATAATTAAAATCAAACTAATATTCTCATAATTTAAGACAAATAAAACTCCTGAAATTACCTGAATTAAAAGAGCAATTTTTACAAGATTAATAGGATTTATACTTTTGAGTAGATTCACATTTACTTTAATCATTAGCATTAAAACTATAAAATTTATTCCAAAAAAGAATGGAAAATAATCAGTTTGAATTTTAAAATATTCTATATAAATAAAAGATGTCTTTGCAATAATTATAAAAAAACCACCAAAACTAAAACCTAAAGTCAACATTGCTTTTAAGGCATTTTTATGGCTTAGTACTAATTTAAATGATTCAAATACATTTTGTTTTGTATATGTATAACTCTCTTCTAAATCTTTATAAACAAAAAAAGCCACAATTAAAGCATAAATTGTTAAAAATATAAATACAGCTTCCCAGTTAAAAAAGTGAATAATAAATGCTCCAATAGCAGGAGCTAATAAAGGAGCTAAACTTCTTACCATTCCAATAAGTGAAAATACTTTTGCAGCTTCAGCCCCATGAAATCTATCTCTCACAGCAGCGGCTGCATTTACTACAACAATTCCTCCAAAGAATGCTTCAAAGAATCTATAAACCCATAATTCATAAATAGTTGAGCTAAAGATGATAATAAAACTAAATAAGGCATAACCTAAAAGTCCAAAGATAGAACTCATTTTTCTTCCATATCTATCGGAAATAGGGCCTCCAAATACTTGACCAATTGAAAAACCAATTAGAAATATTGATAATGAAAGTTCGATTTTGTGAATACTTACATTAAATGATTTTGCAATATCTGGAATTGAGGGTAAATATGTATCAACTCCCATTGGTGCAACTGAAGATAATACCGATAATAAAATGATTAAATATATGTGATTTATTGATTTCTTCATAATTAGTTTTCCATATTAAAAGCTACTTTTTCAAGAAGTTCAACAATTTTTTTTATTTCATTTTCATCAAGATTTGAAGATACTTTTTTTCTAAACTCTTTTACTATAAGAACACTTTCTTCTAAAATTTTTTCCCCTTGGGGCGTTAGTTCTATTAGATTTGTTCTTTTATTAATTTGTTTTTTTAGAATAAAACCTTTTTTTTCTAAGCTTGCTAATGTTCTGCTTATTGTGGTTTTATCCTTTGCAAGAATATTTGCTATTTTTGTTTGATTTACCTCTTTTTCATATTTTATGATTTCAAGTGCTGCTCTTTGTTCAGGTGCAATATCATATTTTTGAAGTAGGGTATTGAATTTATTGTTTATTTTATTTGCTGTTTGGTTTATTTTAAAACCAATAGAGCTTTCTAAGTCATAAGACATTTTAATCCTTTAATTGTATATACAATAGTTGCATATACAACCTTTTGAAAAGATTAAAAGTATTTAACCGCCCTAAAGGGCGATTTACTATTTTTACTTTTTAGAATTTAAAATAAAGATACTTTTAGTTTAATGTCTCTTTTTTTTCATCTGTTAATTCTGGCATACGATCTAGTTTATCATGAATCGCATGATGAATAAAAGAAAGTTTTGTTCGTACTGATTGTGTTAATACAAAGGGATAGGCATCATTCATTCCCATACTACGATTTAAAGAGTTAAGAATAACAGAAAAGTCCATCCATGTATCTAAGATACTTGTTATTGATGTTTGAGATGAAAAGAAGTAAGAACTTTGAGGTAATTTTAAATCACCAACATTCCCACTATATAAATTATCTCCAATAGAACCCGTAATATTGAAGTTTTTTGCTGTTTCTAAAGTATCCATAATATGCATATAATGTGCCCAAGTTTCGGCCCAATCTTCATATGGGTGCATAGTAGCATACTCACTTATAAAGTGATCACTCCAGTTTTCTGGAGCACCATTTTCATAATGTTTTTTAAGAGCTTCTTGATAATCTAACTCATCATCACCAAAATATTTTTTACATAGTTCATGTTTCTTTTTTGATTTGGCAATTAGTTTTTCAAAATAGTAATGACCAAGTTCATGTCTGAAATGACCAAGTAATGTACGGTACTGCTCACCCATGGCATGTTTTGTATTAGAACGAGCAACTTCATCTGCTTCAGCTAGGTTAATAGTAATATGTCCATTATCATGACCTGTAAATACTGTTTCTTGATCATCTAATTTAGTCAAGAAATGGTCACTTACATCACGGTCTGTTGTGAAATCAAAACTCAAACCACTTTTTGGATTTTGTTGAATATTATCTAATGGAAGAGATAATGCTTTAAGTGTATAAATAGCTCGACGTTTTGCTACTTCCATTTTTTTCCATAAAGGAATATGCTCAACAATTGATAAATCAGGAATAGTTTCATTAAAACGACAAGCAAAACATAAGACTTCATCTTTATTTGGTACGGGTTCAAAATTATTCATATTAACCATACCATTACAAATGTGATAGTTAGCATTATTATCGCATTTTTTATAATGAATGTCTGGTTGATTTGCTTTAAAATAGTAACCGCTCTTTTCATCTAAGTTATATGTTTCTACTTTATTAAAATTATCATCAACTCCAACTACTCTTTCACAAGCAACACAAGAGCTACTTTCAAAAAACAGTATTTGATTATTTTCACAGTCACATTTAAAAGTTTTCATTTATATCCTTACTTTTACTCAACTTTCGCACATAGAAAATCATAAATTCACTATATTCAAAAGCTTCATTAAACCCCATAAATAGACACTTTTAGCTATAATTGTTCACCACAAACATTAATATATAAGGGCTTTTTATGGGTATTGACAATTTTATCGAAACTGCTATGAAGAGTGTGTTAAAGAATCCTATAGTTTTAGTTTTAAGAGATATAAATTTTAGCAGTATTTTAAAACAAAGTAATTTTATCAAGCGTGATGTAGGTGTGCCGCCGTATATGGTGATCTTACAATTTTTATATATGTTCCTTATTAATAAAAAGATCTCATCCTTTATGAAATATAGTAATGACAGTTTTAAGAAAGATGTTTATTATAGATTACTAAAAAATAGTAAATACAACTGGAGAAAATTATTGTTGCTCACATCCGTGAACTTAATCAATAAACTTTCATCATTGCAAAAGCCAACTGATACAAAAGTATTTATCATTGATGACACAGTTGAAATTAAGCGTGGAAAATATATAGAAGGCAGTTGTAAGAATTTATGGAGCAATAAAGATAAAAGAGTAGTTAAGGGTTTAAATATTGTATCACTAAACTATAGTGATACTCATACCGATATGATGCTAGATTTTTCCATGAACTATAATAAAAATCAAATTATAGATTCTATTGATAATAAATATCACCATAGAAGCAATGCCTATAAACGAAGAATTGAAGGGAGAAACGGTAAAAATATCCAAGCAATAAATATGCTAAAACGAGCTTTAAGTTCAGGAATATATGCAGACTATCTACTTGTCGATAGCTGGTATGCAAAACCAAATTTTATCAAAGAGGTTAGAGATAATGGTTTGGATACGATTGCAAGGGTTGCAAAAAGCAATAGAATCTGGCAGTTTAGTGGGAAATATAAAACACTTGAAGCTCTATATAATCATGAAAAACAAAATAAAACTTCAAAACTTGGTAACTATAATTCCATCAAATACTCCTATGTTTCAACTATCACTACACATAAAACACTTGGAAGAGTAAAGATTGTATTTATAAGAACCAAAGAAAATCTAATACCAATATTTTCAACCAATATACATTTATCAGATTTAGAGATTATAAATACATACAAAAAACGGTGGAATATTGAGCAAGGATATAAAGACCTAAGGGAATACTTTCAATTCGGTAAAGAGGAAAACCGCATTTATGAAGCCCTAATAGCTAGAATCACTCTATCATTCCTTGCATACAATTTAACAAGCTATATCAATCGTATCAATAATGAACCACAAACTTTAGGAAACTTATTCAAAGACTTAGAGTGTCAGCTTGAAACCCTTGCTATTTCAATGGAACTATTCCTAAAAATATTAGAAAACTTGCTCCAAACTACAGAAATTGTCAAGAGAAATAAAGATTTAGAGCTTATTATCAATGTTTTACGCATTCATACCAAAAAGCAACTTGGTTTTATGTGCGAAAGTTGAGTTACTTTTATACTTAATATCTTATTTACAAGCTTTAATAAAATTAAAACTTAGCATTGAAGATTTGGTGTATTTATTCCATTTATTCTTACTATTTTATCTAATCTTATTTGAGTTCCATTTTTTAGTATTAAAAACTCTTCTTTATTTTTTGTTTTAAAATCCACAATTAAATCTTCTACATTTATTTCATTTTCATTTTCTAAATATGTAATATTCGAAAGTACTTTTTTTACAGCTAAAGCTTCAAGTTCATCATAAAAATGACAACTTACAGTTTGATATTTATTTGCCATTTGGAATCCTATAATTGGTATAGAATACTATTATACTATTTTATTAAATATTGTTAATACATAGTTACAAAAAAGGTGCTAAAATATAAAAAAGAAGGAGTTGCTATGAATCTTAAAAAAATCACTTCACTAACTATGCTTTTAGCTATGTTTACTATGACATTTACAGGGATAATACTATTTATCACACCTCCTGGTCGAGTTGCCAATTGGGCAAATTGGGAGCTATTTGGTATTTCTAAAGAGTTGTATGGTCAAATCCATTCAAGTTTTATGGTTTTGTTTATAATAGCAACTATTTTACATGTTTATTATAATTGGAAGCCTTTGATTAGCTATATGAAAAATGAAGCTAGACAATTTATTTTATTTACTAAAGATATGATAATTGCAAGTATTTTGTTTTTGATATTTTTATTTGGAACTATTTATCAAGTTAGTCCTTTTTCAAATTTTCTAAACTTTGGAGATGATATAAAAAATTCATGGGAAAAAGAGTATGGAACTTCACCTTATTCACACGCTGAATTATCCTCTTTAAAAAGTTTTACAAAAAAACTAAACTATGATTTAGAAAGATCAAAAAATATATTAACATCAAATAATATTGCATTTGAAGATGAACAAAGCTTATCTCAAATAGCTAAAACAAATAGCATAAGTCCAAAATTCATTTATGATATATTGAGAAAAAACTTTGAAAAAGGTGAACAAAAAACAGTTCCCCTTTCAGGTCTTGGAAAAAAATCTATAAAAGAAGTTGCTATGACTTTAGAAATAAGCAGTGATGAGTTTATTTCAAAATTAAAAAGTTTAGGTTTAGATGCAAAAGAGGATGATAAGTTTAAAGATATTGCAGAAAGTAAAGATTTAAGTCCATCAGATATACTTGAAAAACTAGGCTTTAAAAAAGCAGATTAAAAAGTATAATAAAAAGTAGAAAATTCTACTTTTTATTTACTATTTCTAAAATATCTAAAGGATGTTTTACTACAAAAGTAGCACCGTTTTCCATTAGTTCATCTTCATCTCTAAATCCCCAAAGAACACCAATTCCTATCATTTTTGCATTAACAGCTGTTTGCATATCAACCATTGTATCCCCTACAAAATAAATCTCTTCGCAAGGAACATCAAAACTTTGTGCTATTTGAATAGCAGCTGTTGGATTTGGTTTTTTAGGAATATGCGCTTTTTGACCATGTACTTCTTTCATTTCATATTTTGAAAATAGGTTATTTGCATATGCAATAGTAAATTCATGGGGTTTGTTTGATAAGATTCCTATTTTAAAGTCTAATTTTTGAAGTTCATCTAAAAGTTCATAAATACCATCATAAGGTTTTGTTTTTGCATGTAATTTTTGATCATAAACTATTTTAAATTTTTCAGTAACTTTTGCTTTTATTTCATCGTTTGTATTTTTATCAAGTGCATTATCAACTAGGATGGAAATGCCTCCACCTACAAAATATTTATAATCTTCTATTTGATGACTTGGTAAATTTAGTTCTTCTAAAACTTGATTCATACAAACAGCAATATCTTCTAAAGAGTCTATTAGTGTTCCATCTAAATCAAATATAATTGCTTTATTATTCATATTAATCCTTTTAAAGGATTTTAGTTAATTTATCATTAGAGTAAAGTTTCTTAGAAAGAAAATTTGGTAGTTTTATAAAAAGTCAAGAGAAGATTACCATCCTCCACTTGCTCCTCCACCACCAAATCCACCGCCACCGCCTGAGAAGCCACCACCTGAACTTGAAAATCCACCACTACTTGAAGAACTAAAACCACCTGAATTATTCGAATTATTGCTATTGTTTTTTGGAAGCTTATCGAAATCTACTTTTTTACTAGTTATAAAATTAAAAATAAACACAACGGCAAATACGATAATAGAGATAATTAAATATTGATTAGTAAATGATTGAGCCATAACAAACGAGAAAAATCCAAAAAATGATGAAAATAACGAAGCTTTTGTAGTTTTATATATTAACTGACTTCTTAATCTTCGTGAGATTCCATGGGTAAATATTGAAAAGAATATTACTGCAAAATATCCTAAAGATATTAATTCATTGGACTTTGCATCAAATTCATCATCAACAATTTTTGCTGTATATTCACCTTTTATTGCAAGTATAATTTCATTAATTGCTTTTAAAATACCTAGTTCATATTGTGATGCTTTAAAATTAGGTTTGATGGTATAGTTTATGATTTCATAAGCAATTTTATCTGTTAATGCCCCTTCTAAACCATATCCAACTTCAATTCTAATTTTCTTTTCTTTCATGGCAATTACAAGTAAAATACCATTGTTTTTATCTTTTTGTCCAACTTCCCAATAACGTCCAAGTTGATAAGAATAATCTTCAATTTGATAATCATGTAAAGAGTCTAAAATAACTACTACTATTTGATTAGATGTTTCTTTTTCATGTTCTTCTAAAATAGTATTAATATCATTTTTTACAGGACTTGATATTAAATTAACTTGGTCAACAATTCTTCCATCGAGTTTTGGAAAGTATTCTGTAATATCCGCTTTTAAAAAACTTACGAGTAAAAATAGAGTTAATAATATCTTTTTCATTTTAACTCAATCACTTCATTTGAAAGTTCATTTATATCATCTTTTTTTATTGGAAATTTCTCAATTAAAATTGCATTACAAGCTTTAATTGCTTTTATATAGCCATCAAATAGCTGATTTTGTTTTACATCATCGATAAATTCATCGACAATTAGTTGCCAATGACTATTTGGTATTTCTTTTGAAATAACATTATCTGTAATTATCTCAACATATTTCTCATCAAAACTCACAAAAAACATAATTGCATGTTTTGTTTTTGTTTTGTCTAATTGTAAATTATAAAATTGTCTATTTGCATTTTCAGAAGATATTTGATACTTATAACTTTTTGGAAGAATTTTTAGAAAAACTTTTTTAAATTTATTTAATAAAAGATAAGAACCTATAAATACAAGAAATTGAATTTGTAATATTTGAAAAACAGCTTTTTCACTAAAAAATATAAAAAAAACTGAAATACAAAAGAGATTAAAAATAGCAACCATTGCAGCAGCTAGTTTGTAAGAATCACTTCTTTTTGTTACAACTGCAACAAGTTCGCAAGAACTTAATTTCTCAAGATTTTCTATTTCTTTTGAAATCAGCTCTTTTTCATCACTACTTAGTGTCATTAAAATTGAACTTTCGGCGCTTCTTGTTCTGTTGGACTTGCTGTAAATGTTTCTTTTACTTGTGCACTTGGATGTACTATTGCAGCTACTAGTTTTCCAGGCATTGTTCGAAGTTCCAAGTTATATAATTTTACAGCTTCAATAAAATCTTTTCGTGCAACAGTAATTCTATTTTCTGTTCCTTCAAGTTGAGATTGAAGAGCCATAAAGTTTTCATTTGCTTTAAGATCTGGATACTTTTCAACAACAAGCATAAGTTTAGATAAAGCTCCTGAAAGTCCAGCTTGTGCATCTACAAATTGTTGCATTGCTGCTGGATTATTAAGCGTATCTGCATTAATATTCATTTGTGAAACTTTACTTCTAGCTTCTGTAACTTCTACAAAAGTGCTTTTTTCATGTTCCGCATAACCTTTTACCGTTGCTACTAAATTTGGTATTAAATCAGCTCTTCTCTTATATTGATTTTGTACTTGTGACCATTTCTCTTTTACATTTTCATCAAGTTTTGGAATATTGTTGTAATTTGAAAATATTAGATAAATTAAGGGAACAATAATTGCCAATATTACTATTATTAGGATTTTCTTCATTAATAACCTTTTTATAAATTTATCAATAGTATAAAAAATATTATTAAGAAGCTATAAATTAGCACAAAAAAAGATTATTATATAAGGAGGAATAAACTATAATCCCTTTTGTGTAAATTCTTACACATTTCGTATCTTTTTGATAATCATTATGAAAAAAGGCTAAATTTTAATAAGTATTAAATATGATTATCAATAATCTTTATAACATAAACGGAGTATATAAAATGAATGCATCAGAACTATTTGTAAAAGCTTTAGAAAACGAAGGTGTTGAATATATCTTTGGTATTCCAGGTGAAGAAAATCTTGATTTTCTTGAAGCACTTAGAACATCAGATATTAAACTAATTTTAACAAGACATGAGCAAGCAGCTGGATTCATGGCAGCAACTTATGGTAGATTAACTGGAAAAGTTGGAGTTTGTTTATCAACTCTTGGCCCTGGAGCTACAAATTTCGCTACAAGTGCAGCTTATGCACAATTAGGTGGAATGCCAATGATGATGATTACAGGTCAAAAACCTATTAAAAAATCAAAACAAGGTAGATTCCAAATTATTGATATCGTTGGTATGATGAAACCAATGACAAAATATGCTAAACAAGTTGTAAATGGAAATAACATTCCATCAATGGTAAGAGAAGCATTTAAAATTGCAACAACAGAGAGACCAGGTGCTGTTCATATTGAATTACCTGAAGATATAGCAGCTGAAGAAGTGGAATTTAATATCTATCCAGTAAGAGAATTCAAATATCCAAAAGCTGGAAAAGATGCAATTACAGATGCAGTAAAAATGATTGAAAAAGCAAAAAGACCATTATTATTAATAGGAGCAGGTGCTAATAGAACAAGAATTGGAAATGCATTAACAGATTTTGTAAATGAAACTGGAATTCCTTTCTTCTCAACTCAAATGGGAAAAGGTGTAATTGATGAAAATCATAAATTATGTTTATCAACTGCTGCATTATCTAAAGATGACTTTATTCACTGCGCAATTGAAAGAGCAGATTTAATTATCAATGTAGGTCATGATGTTATTGAAAAACCACCATTTTTTATGGAAAATACACCAGACGCTACAAAAGTAATTCATGTTAATTTCTTCCCATCTGAAGTTGATGATACATATTTCCCACAATTAGATGTTGTTGGTGACATCGCTTCAAATATTGCTAGTTTAACAACTGCAATTTCTCCACAAGAGCATTGGGAATTTGATTACTACAAAAGAATGGTAACAGAAGTTAAAACTCACCTAAATAAATATTTTGGTGATAATAGATTCCCAATTTTACCTCAAAGAGCAGTAAGAAGTATTAGACAAATTTTAGATGATGAAGATATTGTAACACTTGATAATGGTGTTTATAAAATCTGGTTTGCAAGAAATTATAGATGTGCACAACCAAATACATTATTATTAGATAATGCTTTAGCAACTATGGGAGCTGGACTTCCTTCTGGAATGGCAGCTAAAATGATAAATCCTGATAAAAAAGTTGTTTCTGTTTGTGGAGATGGTGGATTTATGATGAATTCACAAGAACTTGAAACTGCGGTTAGATTAGGACTTGATTTAACTGTAATTATTTTAAATGATAATGCATATGGAATGATTAAATGGAAACAAACAGGAATGGGATTTGAAACATTCGGTTTAGATTTAGGAAATCCTGATTTTGTAAAATATGCTGAATCTTATGGAGCAAGTGGACATAGACCAACATCAGTTGAAGAGTTTGAAAAAACTTTAGAAGAATGTGTAAATACTAAAGGTGTTCACTTAATTGATTTAGCAGTTGATTATTCTTTAAATCATGCAATTTTAAATGATTTATTAGCTAAAAAACAGTGTTTAATATAATAAAATTTTAAAGGAAAAATATGAGTACAATAGAAGTAACGTCGCCATTTGATGGAAGAGTAGTAGGAACTGTGCCATATGGATCAGTGGCAGAAGTAGAAACAGCATTAGAATTAGCTAGAAATACTTTTGATGACCATAAAAATGCATTACCAACTTATAAAAGAGTAGAAATTTTAGAAAATGTAGTAAAAATTATGTCTTCTCAAATTGATGAATTAACAAAACTTTGCGCAAGCGAAGGTGGGAAACCATGGCTTGATTCACAAGTTGAAGTTCACAGAGCAATCAATGGTGTTAAACTAGCCATTGAAGCTTTAGGAGCTAGAGAAGGTAAACAAATTGCTATGGGGCATACTGCAAGTTCAGCAAATAGAATGGCTTATACTTTTAAAGAACCAATTGGTGTTGTTGCTGCTATTTCTGCATTTAATCACCCATTAAACTTAGCAATTCATCAAGTAATTCCTGCTATTGCTGTTGGTTGTTCAGTTGTTATTAAACCTGCAACTCAAACTCCAATGAGTGCAATTAGAGTAGTTGAGATTTTAGAAGAAGCAGGACTTCCTAAAGGTTGGGCACAAGCTGTTGTTTGTGATAGACAAGGTGGAGAACTACTTGCAACTAGTCCTAAAGTAAATGCTTTAACATTTATAGGTTCTGGAGCTGTTGGTTGGTATTTAAATTCTAAAGTAGCTCCTGGAACAAGAGTAGCACTTGAACATGGTGGAGTGGCTCCTGTTATTGTTGAAGCTGATGCTGATATTAATGAATTAATTCCTTCAATCGGTAAAGGTGGTTTCTACCACGCTGGTCAAGTTTGTGTTTCTGTTCAAAGAGTATTTGTTCATGAATCAATTGTTGATGAAGTTGCAAGTAAATTAGCTACTTATGCTTCTAAATTAGTTGTAGGTGATCAATTAGACCCTAAAACTGAAGTTGGACCACTTATTAACCATAATGAAGTAAATAGAGTTGAAGAGTGGGTTAATGAAGCTGTTACTAAAGGTGGAAAGATTTTAGTTGGTGGAAAAAGAATTTCAGATTCTTGTTATGAACCAACTGTAATTGTAAACCCTGCTGATGATGCTTTAGTATCAACTAAAGAAGTATTTGGACCAGTTGTTTGTATTTATTCATACTCAGATATTGAAGATGCATTTAATAGAGCAAATGCTTTAGATGTATCTTTCCAAGCGGCTGTATTTACAAAAAATCTTGATACTGCTTTAAGAGCTGTAAAAAGATTAAATGGAACAGCGGTAATGGTAAATGACCATACAGCATTCAGAGTTGACTGGATGCCATTTGGAGGAGCTAAAGCTTCAGGACTTGGACTTGGTGGAATTCATCACTCTATGGAAGAGTGTTCAAATGAAAAAATGATGGTTATTAAATCTTCTGTTTTATAATCATAAAATAAAAGATTTTTATAAAAGCTAAGGTTTTAAAGCCTTAGCTTTTTTTATTTCTAAAATATAAGGATACAGCAATGACATGGGATGATTTCTTTAAAGAAGAGCAGGGTAAAGAGTATTATCAAAAACTGATAAAGGAAGTTAATAAGGCTTATGAAAGCTCAGTAGTTTTTCCAGCAAAAGATAAGATATTTTATGCTTTTACTTTAACCTCACTTGAGAATTTAAAAGTAGTTATATTAGGTCAAGATCCATATCACGGAGCAGGGCAAGCCCAAGGTTTAGCTTTTTCAACACCAAGTAATATAAAAAACCCGCCTTCAATGGTGAATATACTAAAAGAGATAAATGATGATATTGGAAGCTCTGTTTGTGAAAATGGTGATTTAACATCATGGGCAGAAGATGGAGCATTACTAATAAATAGCATATTAACAGTTGAAGAATCAAAACCAAAATCTCACCATAAACTAGGCTGGGAAATATTCACAGATAATTTGATTAAATTCATTTCTAAAAATTGCAAAGATGTTGTTTTTATTCTTTGGGGAAGTAGTGCTATTAAAAAAGAGAAAATAATAGATAAGTCAAAGCATCATATATTAAGTGGTGTTCATCCAAGTCCATTATCTTCATATAGAGGTTTTTTTGGTTGCAAACATTTTTCTAAAACAAATGAAATATTAAAGAGTTTAGGTAAAAAACAAATAAACTGGTAAAAGCTAAGAAAAAATATTTTTAACTCTTGATTTCATTTTAGATAGAGATAATTTTACTGCAGAATGTATCATCACTTTTGCAACATTTTTCCATCTAGGTTTCTCATAACATGGAGTTGGGCATTTTCTACATCTTGGTTTTATTTCATTTGGACATTGTAAAAGTCTGTCAAATGAATAGTTTATTGCATCTTGGCACTCTTTACATAAGCATAATTCTATTTCAAAAGTTTTGTTTTTATACTCTAATGTAACATTTCTATTTTCTTGATTTTCATGTTTATCTTTACAATAAACTTCAAAAAAAGATTTTAAGGTATTTATTTCAATTTCAAATTTTTCGCTTGTCATTTTCTTCCTTTTATTTTTAATTAGGTCTAGTTTTATCCTATTTAACTTTAATTTCAATATAATTACATAAAATACGAAAATAGACATTGACAACAATCAACAAAAAAGAGAATAAATGGAAAAAACAGGATTAGAAGATTTTTATTTCTTTAGCTTTTTAGAAAAAGAAGAATTAATAAGATTAAAAGAAATATCAGTTAAAAAGCATTTTAATAAAGATGAAATACTTTTTTATAAAGGTGACGAAGCAAAATATTTACATCTATTAATAAAAGGAATCGCAAAACTTTATACATATGACCATAAAGACAATGAAGTAGTAATTCATAATTTAATGGCACCTTCTTTAATAGCAGAAATTGTAAATTATGAAGAGTCAAAATTCCCTGCAAATTGCTCTTTTGAGACAAAAGCAGAGGTTTTATTAATTGATTATGAGAAGTTTAAGAAGGAGTTTTTATTAAAACCCGAGATTGCTATTTTCTTTATTAAATCACTAACAAAAAAGATAAAAGCCTTGGAAAGTTTTATAAACTATAATATTAGTTCAAATAGCTTAGAAAAAATTGCAAAATTTTTATTTGATAATGAAGCAATACTTATAAATTTAAAACAAGTAAAAATTGCACAAATATTAAATATTACTCCTGAAACATTTTCAAGAAAACTAGCAAAATTAAAAAATGAGAAAATTATACAAAATGAAAAAGGTTATATAAAAATATTAGATTACGATAGATTAAAAAATTATATTGTGGAGTAAAAATTAAAAGAAGAGAATTAATTCTCTTCTTTATTTGCAGACCTTTTTAAATCTTTTAAAAGAGTGTATGTATTCTTTTTATTAATTTTATTAAGTTGAATTAATATAAAAGCAACAACAAAAGCATTTAAATGAATCATTGCTTCACTAGTAGGTAGATATATAAATAAAACTCCAACTATTAAGATAAATATAGGCATTAAAAGTTTTGCTAAAGCATCAGCTTTTTCAGACTTCTCTTTATATTCTCTTTCATTTTTACTGATATAATTAATATCATCTTGAGTTAAAAGATTTTGCTCTTTTAATTCATCTAACTTTGCAATTACATTTATTCCTTTTTTATGTTTTAAAAAACTATAAATTAAAACACCAACTAATATGATAGAAATAAAATTCGATGCAAATTGTATTGGAAGATTATCCATATTTCTCCTTGTATATTTTAGATATTGATTATTATATAAAAGAGTTTATTTAAAAAAGATTGTGAATTCCTCCTTTGGCCTAAATAATAATTAAGTTTATTTATATATAATTAAAAACATTATTAAAAAAGGAGTTAAAATGAAAAAAATTGTTGCATTATTAATGTTATGTGTATCTTTTATGTTTGCTGCTATAAATTTGCAAACTGCTACAAAAGAAGAGTTGATGAGTATTAAAGGTATTGGTGATAAAAAAGCCGATTCTATTATTGAATATAGAAAAACAAATAAAATAAATGAGCCAGAAGATTTAAAAAATATTAAAGGTTTTGGAGATAGTATTGTATCAAGTGTAAAAGAAAGTAATATGGATACAAAAGAAAAAGTAGAAAAAAAGATAGAAAAGAAATAAAAAGCAACTCACAAAAAATATAAGTTGAAGTAAGGACTATCCTTACTTTAATTTTTTACTCAATTATGATAGAATCCCTTAAAAATTTTAAGGACTAATTTGAAACTTCCTGTTAACAACACTTGTCCTTGTGGCTCTTTACAAAAATATAAAAAATGTTGTAAAGTATTTCATGATAAAATAAAATTACCTAAAACAGCTCTTGAATTAATGAAATCAAGATTTTGTGCATTTGCAGCAGAAAATGCTGATTATATAATCTTTACAACACATGAAAATAATTCTGATTTTACAAGTGATATTAAATCTTGGAAAGAAGATATTTTGAGTTTTTCGAGAAATACTAATTTTGAGAAATTAGAAATTTTAGATTTCTTGGAAGAAAATTCAGAAGATACAGAAAGCTTTGTCACTTTTAAAGCTACTTTGAAACAATATAATAATGATATCTCTTTTACAGAAAAAAGTAGATTTTTAAAAGAAAATGGAAAATGGCTTTATGTTGATGGCCAATTTATAGATTAAGGATACAAATGAAAATACTATTTTCCCCAAGTGAAACAAAAATTTCAGGAGGCACTAATCCTGCTATTAATAAAGATAGTTTTTTATTTCCTGAGTTATTTGAAACAAGAATGGAAATTGTAAAGCACTATCAAGAATATATTTCAAATGCTTCAAAGGAACAGTTAATAAAACTATTTGGTACAAAAAAAGAAAATGTTATAGAGCAATATTTAAAGAACATATTTGATGGTCTTACCATGAAGGCTATTAATAGATATGATGGTGTAGCTTTTGATTACTTAGAATATTCAAAGTTAAACAGTGTTGAACAATCTTATATTGATAAAAATGTATTGATTTTCTCAAATTTATTTGGACCTATTAATTCAGGTGATTTTATTCCTGATTATAAACTAAAGCAAGGTGAAACCTTTGACAATGTAAAAATAGAGAAATTCTATAATGATAACTTTTCATCAATTTTAGATGAAACTTTAAAAGATGAAGACCTTATAGATTTAAGAGCTGGCTTCTATGAAAAATTTTACAAGATAAAGAAACCATATACAACTATGAAATTTATAAAAGAGGGGAAAGTTGTAAGCCATTGGGCAAAAGCATATAGAGGAGTTATTTTAAAACTACTTGCTATTAACAATATAAAAACAATTGATGAATTAATGAATATGCAAATTCCAAATTTAAAAATTGAAGAGATTAAAAAACAAAAAGATAAAACTGAAATAGTTTATTCAATAATTTAAAGGCAGAATAAAATGCAAGATAATATAGCAACACGCAATCCTGTTCAAGCATATTTACTTGATAAGCAAGGAAATGCTCAAGAATTAACCTATGAAGAAATTGATACAGTTGATAAATCTGATAAAATTTTGTGGTTACATTTTGATTATACAAGTCCTGAAGCAATAGATTGGATAACAAATAAAAGTTATATTGATTCTATTGCTATTGATGCACTTTTGACAGAAGAAACAAGACCTAGAACTACTATTTTAGGAGATGCTTTGTTAATTGCTTTAAGGGGTGTGAATTTAAATCCAAACTCTAAACCTGAAGATATGGTTTCTGTTAGACTATATGTTTCAGCAACTTTAATAATAAGTACAAGAAGAAGAAATCTTTTATCAATTGGTGAATTAATAACAAGTTTAAAAAAAGGAACAGGTCCTAAAAGCGCATCTGAATTTCTAATAGATTTAACCTATAGAATTACTGATAGAATGGAAGAAATAATTGATCAAATAGAAGATAGAGCTGATTATTTAGAAGAAAATATAATAGACTCTAGTGATATTAAATTTAGAAATGAAATATTAGCAATTAGAAGAGAATCCATCATTTTAAGAAGATATCTTTTCCCTCAAAAAGAGGCTATGAATAAACTTTACCATGATAAAATAACATGGATAAATGAATATGAACGATTACAATTAAGAGAAACAAACGACCAGCTAATAAGGCATATCGAAGAATTAGATACAATAAGAGATAAAGTAGCTTTAATTCAAGAAGAACTTTCAAATATGTTAAGCGATCAAATGAACAAAAAAATGTATGTACTTTCTATAATTTCAGCTATATTCTTACCATTAAGTTTTTTAACTGGACTTTTAGGAATAAATATAGGTGGAATCCCAGGTGCCGAAAATCAAAATGCTTTTAATATTTTCTCACTAATATTAATAGCAATCGTTAGTTTTCAATATTGGATATTTAAAAAGAAGAAATGGATTTAAAAATGATAGATACAGAAGAAACAATAATATCAAGAGAATATTTTTTAGGAATAATTGCAGATTTTAAAAATGATGAATTCGAAAGACATCCTTATGATTTGGCTCAAGAGCTTGTTGAGTTAAGAGAAACAAATGAAGATGATTATGAATATATCTGTAAAAAAATGCCAAGTGAATTACTTGCGCAAATTTTATGTGAGATGCCTAATTATGTGCAAGAAGAAATTTCAGATGTATTAAGTGATAAAAAAATTGCAAACATTACTTCAAAAATGGATAGTGATGATGCAAGTATGCTTATTTATAATATCTCACAAAATGATGAAGAAGCTGCTGAAACTATTCTTTCTCAATTAAATGAGGAAGATAAAAAAACAATAAAACACCTGAACTCATATGAAGAAGATGAAGCTGGTGCTTATATGCAAAATGAGCTTTTTAAAGTTTCTTTAGATGAAAATATTGGAGACTCTTTAAAAAGATTAAAGCAATTAAAAGAAGATGATATTTTAGATAATATTTTTCATGCACATATTGTAACCGTTGATAATGAATACATTGGCTCAATTGGTCTAGAAGAACTTATTTTATTTGATTACACTTTAAAATATGCAGATCTTCCTGAAGAAAAGTTTACAAATTATAGTTTAAATGACAAAGAAGATATTGAAGATGCTGTTGATATGTTTACAAACTATAATTTAAGTGCCTTAGCCGTTGTTGATAGTAATAATAAATTACTTGGAAGAATAACACATGATGATATCCATGATATTATTCAACAAATAGATACAAAACAACTATACTCACTTGCTGGGGTTAGTGATGATGCTGAGCATGAAGAGAGTATTTATTTAATTGGAAGAAATAGAGCTATGTGGCTTGGTATAAACCTAATTACTGCTGTTTTAGCTTCTTTAGTTATTGGTTTATTTGATGCAACTATTCAATCTTTTGTAGCACTTGCAGTTTTAATGCCGATTGTTGCTTCAATGGGTGGAAATGCAGGAACACAAACTCTAACAGTAACAGTGCGACAAATGGCTTTAGGTGAGATAGATTATCAAGATGCAAAAAAGATTATATATAAAGAGGTTATGATTTCAATTGTAAATGGATTACTATTTGCAGCAGTTATAGGAGTAGTTGCCTATCTTTGGTTTAACATACCTTTATTAGGTGTAGTAATTGCTATATCAATGATTATAAATCTATTTAGTGCTGGATTTTTCGGTGCAGTTATTCCTATTATTTTACAAAAAAAAGGAATCGATCCAGCTATTGGTTCAACAGTAATTTTAACAACTGTGACAGATGTAGTTGGTTTTTTTAGTTTCTTAGGACTTGCAACAATAATTTTATTATAATAAGAGAGCTTATCTCTTATTATATTTAATTGAAGAGTATAAAGACAATAAAATAAATGAAATACCAATAAGTCCAGTTATCGCTTCAGGAATATGGTATTTTATATTTAAAAGCATAATAAAAGCTAAAATACCAATTGCATAATGTGCTCCATGTTCTAAAAAAACATACTCATTTAAAGTTCCTTTTTCAACTAAGTAGATAGTCATAGATCTGACAAACATCGCTCCAACTCCAAGTCCTACCATAATAATGATAATATCTTTTGTTATAGCAAATGCTCCAATTACTCCATCAAAAGAAAAAGAAGCATCAAGAATTTCAAGATATATAAATCCAGCAATACTACCTGATTTTATGAGGTCTTTAAGATTCTCACCACTGTTTTCTAAGAAATGAGTCATTAAATGGATTGTTAAATAAACACCAATTCCCCAAAGTCCAGCGATTATAAAGTCCATCATTCTTGCATCTTCAATAATAAGTGAAAAAGAAAATAATGAGATTAAAGAGACAAGATAAGATATAAATTTTGTTTTACCAAAGTTTGCAAGTTTTTGCTCAAACCTACCTATCCAATAAATCTTTCTTCCATCATCAAACAAAAAATTTAGAAAAACAAGAAGTAAAAACATACTACCAAATGCTGAAACTTCTACGTGATGAGAAACTAGCTTTTGAGAATACTGTTCGGGATCATTTAATGCAAGAGACCATACTTCGATTATGGATAAATTTGTAGTAAAAGCAACTATTAATAATGGAAATAAAAGTCGCATTCCAAATACAGCAATTAATATACCAACTGTTAAAAATATCTTTTTCCAAAAAGCATTCCAATTTTTTAATATAGATGCATTTACAATAGCATTATCAAAAGAGAGAGATATCTCCATAAGGATTAAAACAAGTGTTAGCCATAGGAAATCTAGAGACGACTCTAAACCTCCTTGTGTAAAGCCTAAGAATGCCATATATCCTAATGCTATAAAAGTTATAAGAAAAGAATAGGCAAAGTATTTCAAAGTATCTCAGCTAATGGTTTCTTTATATTTAAATCAAGTTGTGGGAATGGTATTTCTATATTGTTTTTTTGTAATGTTTTATAAATAAAAATTAAAAAATCAGACATATTTGATGAATCTACACCTAACTTATTTGTATTTGCATTTATCCAAACTAATAGTTTAAAATCAACACTAGAAGCTCCCATTCCAGTCATCCAAACTTTTGGCTGTTTGCTATCATCATCTTTTATATAAACTAAATCAGATTCTGATAAAGCCTGTAATATAACATCAATTACTAAATCAGAACTTGTTCCATAAGCTACTCCAAAGGGTACATGCAATCTTCTAATATCATCAGAAAATGTAAGGTTAATCACATTGTTTTGCATTAAAGTAGAGTTTGGAATAATAATATCAATGTTATCGAAAGTATTAATAACACTACTTCTCATATTTATTTGAGTTACTCTTCCTCTAAACTGATCACTTATTTCTATGATATTTCCAACTTGAATAGATTTCTCAAAAATAAGAATAATTCCAGAAATAAAGTTTGATACAATATTTTGTAAACCAAAACCAATACCAACTGATAATGCCCCAACTAGAATTGTAAGAGAAGATAAGTCAATTCCAACAGAGTTCAATGCAAATACAAATGTTAGGATTACAAGGAAGTAATATCCTAAATTTGCAAGCATTGTTTTTGTAGCAGGTGAACTATTTTTTAAATATCCTGCGGCATTTGATATTTTTCTTTTATAGAAAATTGCAATAGTAAATCCAAAAATAAAGATCAAGAAGAATTTAATAACAGCTAAAATTGATACTCCATCTCCTATTGGAATTAAAGGATTATTTATTTCAGTCCAACCATATTTTAGAATATCTAGAAAACTCTCTTTCGTATCTGCAAAGGTACTTTTTGCAACACCAATACGTTCTCTTGATAAGTATTTAAATAATTCTACTAATGAATCATAATTTGAACCATTATCTATATTAAAAGTTTGTAGATTTTTACTTAAATCAAAATACTGTGATTTTTTATTTTTTAAATATGGTAATAGTTCTTCAACTTTTAAATAAATTAAAGTCTCAACTATTTTATTTTTATCACTTTTTAACTCTTCAATATTATTATTAAGAGATTCTATTTTACTTGTATTTTCACTAATTATTGCTTTGTCTAAAGCTAATAGTATTTTTTTCTGATCTTTTATAGTTTGTTCATAATTACTTTGTATTTTTTGAATCTCTGTAGTTAATTCTTCATTTGTTTCAATCTTTAAACTATCAATACTTTCTAATAATCTTTTTTTGAATCTTTTTTGATATTCAGCATAAGCATCAATGGCAATTTTATTGTTTTTATTTTTCAAAGTATAAAAAGCAAAAAGTAATTGAGCATTTACTGCTTGAACTTCGTTCTTATCTGTATATTTACTTATTTGTTCAATTAAAACCTCAATCTTTTTTGAGGTATCATTAAACTCATTTTGTTTATTATTATATTCTAAATCAATTTTTATATATTCTTTTACTTTCTTTATATAAGAATCTATTGAATTTATTTCTATTGTTTCAGGAAAAGCGAATGTATCATCTTGTTTTATTAGAGTTTGAAGTTTTTTCAATAGTAACAATTGATAATCAATTTGTTCCTTTTCTTCATTCACTGCAGTATTTTTAATTAAGCTTATTCTATTTGCTTGCTCATCATAAATTTTCGTAAGATTTTCATTTGTATCTTCATACCAACTTTTGTCAATTGCAATAGCAAAAGAGTTTGATATTAAAAATAGTATTAAAAATATTAATTTCATTTGTTTTCCTTTTTTATATAGTATGAAAAATTTAGTTAAACTCTAAATTTTTCAAAAAGTTCTTTTTTATCAATTTCTACAATAACTTCAGATGTATTTACTTTCTTTTTAAATTTCTTATATAGAATTATTTGAAAATATATTCCTATAATACCAACAATTGATAGGAATACAAATAAGTAATTTAGATTAACACTAAAGTAATCAAATATCATAGAACTTATACTTCCAGATACAATTGCCGCTGAAATCATTAATGATCTAATCATTAAATAGTCTTTTAGTTGGACTTTCTCATCTTGCATAAAATCAACTGTATGAATTCTTGCTATTTCAAATGTTATTCCTTGAATTGTAAATACAGTTAATATTACATATGTAAAAGCTATAACTGAAAAAGAGAATACAAGATATGAAAAAATTTGGAAAATATCTAAGAATATTGCAAATAAATAAATATTATGAATTCTTATATTTTTAAATAAGGGTTGAATAAAACCATCAAGTGCGCCAATAAGCATATAAAAACTAATCATAAATACAGGCAAATAAGTACCTTCAAATTTAGTTACAAAAGGAATTAAAGTCCAATCAACATAAGTTATAATAAATAAAGTAAGGGATTGAATTTTTAGGAATTTACAACTATTAATCTCTCTAAAAATTGAAGAGTAGTGTTTTGCTGGCAATTGCTGGCATCCTTTTTATATTGTATAAATTTTTCGAATTATACTACAAAATTTGATTTTTCCTTACAAAAAATAAAGTAATCAAAGAAATCAAAGAAAATAAGGCACTATATAAGAATAGGTATTCTCCATAAACAGCTCCTGCAACTAAAGCACCTATAAAACCACCCAGTCCATAGGCAACTCCATACATAAACTGTTGTGCTAATTTTTTATTTTCATATAAAGTATATAGATAAATAATTACAGAACTGTGATAAAGTCCAAATGAAAATGCATGAAGTGATTGAGTAAAAAATGTCACAGTTAAAGAGTCTGGATAAATATACAACAAAAGCCATCGACCTACAGTTATTGCAACACAAATTTTTATTATTGTAAGAAGATTATTTTTTAAAAGTGGTGCTTGAAAATAAAAAACCAAGATCTCACATATAACACCAAATGACCAAAGATAAGAAGTCATCTCCAGGCTTATACCATGTGCAGTTTCATAAATAGTGAAGAAATTATAAAAACCTCCAAAACTCATTTGCATAAAAAATAAACTTAACCAAAAAGGCCAATATTTAAAAAATGAAAAAGATTCTTTTTCTTGTGTTATTTTATGCTCAACATCAAATTTTAATAAAAGTAATGCAAAAGTAACTGTAGCAACATTTAAAAATAAGTAATAGTGAATCGCAATATATGGTTCTGATAGGAATTTTGCTAAAACCAAAGAAATAAACATAAATCCAATTGAGCCGTAAAGTCTAGATTTTCCATATTTTTCTTTTCCTAAAGTAGAAATTGCTGTTACTTCAAGATATGGTAAAATTAATGATAAACAAGCTCCTAATAATGCATTGTTAATTACAAATAAATAAAAATTATCAATTGTTAAATAAAATAATGCTGATGAAATCACAGATAAGAATAGGGCAGATTTAAACATATTTTGATCAAGTTTAACATGTTTTAGAAATAAAAATGGAGTTATAAATCTCATAAGTGGTGCAAGAGCAAAAACTATACCTATATCAAAAGTACTGTAACCAATATCGTGAAGTACCTTTGGTAAAAATATTATATATACACCAACAGCTGCAAAGTAAAAAAAATAAAATGCAGAGAGATTAAAAAAGAACATCATTTATCATTGATGATAATTGTGTTTGAAAATATATCTTGAATAGTTTTTTTATCTTTATTAAAAAAAGGCAAAAATAGTAGGAAAATAGAAACAACTGCAAATAAAGTAGTTACATATCTAATTAAAACTTGAATAACAGATACTCTTTGTTTAGTAATACTATCTACTAATTTTATTTCATAGGCTCTAAGCCCTGGAGTTTGTCCATTTTTTAACCAAAAAATTAAAATTATACTCGCATGAACAGCAAAAATAATTCCCCAACCCAAAGATCTATTTTGAGCAAAGTCTTCACCACTTCCCATAATTAAATATATAACTATATAAAGTATAGGAGTGGTGATTAAAAAAGTATCTGTAAGAAAAGCTTTTAATCGTAAGCCAAGAGATGCTAAATCACTTTTTGGTGATTTTACTTTAGAGTCATTAACTACTTTGTTTTGTACTCTATTTTGTTTTACATCTCTCCATTTAGACATTAGTTTCCTCTTGATCCAGGTTTATAAGCAATACTTCCTTCTTTGCACATAGGACAATCTTCAGGTGAATACATCTCAAATGTAAAATCATCAAGTGCAAAAAGTGGTTTATTAAGCGGTAGTTTACAATTATCTTTAGCTTCAATATCACTTCCAACTCTTGAACAGAATCCTCTGTTTGCAAGTGCTGCATATGCTACGATGTTTCCACCTGCATTTTCAACTTGCTTAGCAGCTTCAAGAGCACTTCCACCTGTTGTTATAATATCTTCACAGATAATATAGTTTTCACCATCTTTAACTTCAAAGCCTCTTCTAATTGACATTTCACCTTCAACTCTCTCTGCAAAAATAAATCTTACATCTAAAGCAGTTGCAAGTGCAAATCCAGCTATTAATCCACCAAGTGCAGGTGAACAAACAGCATCAACTTTGATACCAGCTTCTTTGATTTGAGCAGCTAAGGCTTCAGCTAATAATTTAGCAGTTTTAGGGTCTTCTAAAACTTTTGCTGATTGTAAATAAAATTTAGAGTGATTTCCACTACTTAATTTGAAGTGACCTTCTAATAATGCTTGCGCATCTTTATATATTTGTGCTACGTTCATCATCAAACCGTTAAAATATCTTTTTCTTTTGCTTTTAAAGTTTCATCAGCTTTAACAACATAAGAATCAGTTATCTTTTGGATTTCATCTTGAGCTCTTTTACTCTCATCATCAGTAATTTCTTTATCTTTTAAAAGATTTTTTACTTTTGTATTAGAATTTTGTCTAATATTTCTAATTGCAACTTTTGCATTATCAGTCATAACTTTTGCTTGTTTAGCAGTATTTTGTCTTTGATCAACAGTCATTGGAGGGAAAAATAATTTGATTACTTCACCATCATTATTTGGATTAACACCAATGTTCGCAGCTTGAAGAGCTTTATCAATAGGACCTAAAAGATTTTTTTCCCATGGGTTAATTACAATTGTAGTTGCATCAGGAGATAAAACAGAACCTACTTGACTTAATTCAGTTGGTGTTCCGTAATAATCAACTCTAACACCATCTAAGATATTTGGGTTAACTTTTCCAGTTCTTAAAGATTTGTAATCTTTTTTTAACGCCTCGATAGACTTTTCCATATGATCTTTAGTTTGAGCATATATTTCTTCTAACATATATTTTCTCCTTTTATTTGATTAATAGTTTATTTGAAATAGTATAGTAATCAGTACTAATGGCTACTCTATTTCTATTTAAATTTAGTTTTTTATCTAATTTGATGTCAATTATACCATTTTTAACTTTGATATCCTGCCAACCATAGCTTGATATAAATAATTTTGCATTTTTTATACCAGGATCAACTTGAACTTTCACATGTTTTAGCCTACCGTCTTTTGGATAAACTTTGGGTTCTATCCAAGTAGCTTCTAATGTATTGTATTTTAACTTTTCTTCTAAATTAACATCACCAACAAGTGCAATTCTATTTAAGTCATAAATATCACTTTTATTATTTACAGAACCATTATTTTGATTTGCTATATATTCAAAATTAAATCTTTTGACTACTTCTTTTACTCTTTGATCATATTCCCCATAAGGATAAGTATATCCCTTAGGTTTAAATCCTAATTTTTCAACAAAGATATCGTAAGCTTTTTTTGTATCTTCAAAAATTTTATCATCTGATAATTTTGTTAGGTGTTTATGTCCATAAGAGTGTAAAGATATTTCACCATATTTAGATGCATCTTTTATTTCTTCCCAAGTCATAAAATCAGGATATTTTTTTTCAGTAGCTTCAACATAAACATAAAGTGAAAAAGGGTAGTTATATTTTTTGAATATTTCGATAGCATTAGTATAAAAACTTTTATATGCATCATCAATGCTAAAAGCTATCCAGTTATCAGGTATTTCTTCACCATTTTTTAGTTTTTCTGATATTTGTGAAACAGTTACAACTTTATAGTTATTAGATTTAAAGTATTCAAACTCTTTTTCTAACTCTTTTAAAGTCGTATTTGTACTGTGATGTTTTTCATCTCCGAAACGATGATATACAAAAATATGTGAATTAGCTTGAACATAAAAATAGCTAAGACAAATAAGTAAGAAATACTTCATATTTTCTTACTCTTTTGTTTCTTATTTATTTTCAGGAACTGCTGGAACTGGAATCGCTATTGGAGCAGCAGGAGCAGCTGGTTCAGTTTGAGTAATAGGAGTTGCAGGAATTAAAGAGTCTGTTTTTATTGAATCAACAGCACTTTTATTTCTTTCTTGATTATATAAATAACCAAGTGCAACAGTGTTTATTACAAACACTAATCCTAAAGCCATTGTAGCTTTTGTTAAGAAGTTTGCCGGACCTTTAGCACCAAATAAAGAATCATTACTTCCACTATATGCACCAAGACCTATGCTTGAACTTTTTTGAAGTAAGATGATTATTGTTATTACAATTGCTAAAGCAAACTGAACGATTAAAAGTGTAGATGTCATTATCTATTTCCTTTTTAAAAAATGGTAGCTATTTTATCTAAAACTTATTAAAAATAAGTTAAAATAAATGTTAAACCTTATTTTAAGCCATTTATAAAGAGTAAACTTGTCAGTTAAGAATCAGTTTTCAAAATACGCGAAGCAATATAAAAATCATAATATCATTCAACAAATTGTTGCAAAGTCATTAGTTAGAGAGTTAAAAACACAAGCAAAAAGAATTCTAGAATTAGGTTGTGGCTCAGGACAAGTTTATAATAACATTTCATGGGATATTGAATATTATAAAGCAATTGATTTTTCAGCTTCAATGTGTGAACTTCATCCAAAAGGTAAAAATATCGAAGTAAAGTGCTTTGATTTTGATACACAAGAATTTTTAGATGAAATTAAAAATGATTCATATGACATAATATTATCTTCATCAGCTTTACAATGGTCAAAAGATTTATCAAAAATCATAAAACAATTATCAATGATTTCAAAAGAAATAAATGCAGTTTTATTTACTTCTAATACTTTTAATAAAATACAAGAAATTACAAATACAAAATCTCCAATCTTAGATGAAATATCAATAAAAGAAGCTTTTAGTAAATATTTTAAATGTGAATTTGAAACAATTATGTATAAATTAGAGTTTGATAATAAAAAAGATCTATTTGATTATATAAAAAAATCAGGTGTAAGTGGTGCAAGTGCAACTTTAGAATTTAAAAATGCAAAAAAATTATATAAAGAGTATGATTTAAATTATTTGGAATTTGAAGTAATTTTTGTTAAAACAATCTCTAAGTTATAAAGCTCATATCTAATATATTTAAAGGTTTCACTATCTTCTATAGATATTAGTTTACAAAACTCTTCCAAAACTCGTGAACTCTCTTGAGCTCTTTTAAAATTAGCAATTAATATTGAGTTCATATCACTTCTATTTTGTTCACTTTTAATTGAAGCTCGTAAAACATCATTTTTAACATCTCTTGTTTCTAGTAATTCATTGTAGTTATTAGTTCTAGCTTTATGTCTAAGCTCTTTTAGTTTAAGGGCAGTTTGTTTATCGTTATATACGTATCTAAATATATCTTCAACAACACGAATTCCTTCACGTAGTCTGTTTAGATTAGCATCGATAAGTCTTAAGTAAGATTGATTCATATGATATAGTTAAAACTAACTCTAAAAAGAGTTAGTTTTGTTATTTGTCATCGCTATTCATAATTCCTAAAATTTGTAATAAAGATATAAACAAATTGAAGAAATCTAAATATAAAGATAATGCAGCTTCAATAGGAGAATCGTAATTCCCTTTAATTATTTGTTGCGTATCATATAAAATGAAAGCAGAGAATAATAAAGCACCACCACTAGCGATTGCTAATTGCATCATTGAAGATTGAATGAAGATATTTGAAATACCAGCAACAATCATAATAATTAAAGCAATGAATAAAAATTTACCCATAGAAGAGAAATCTCTTTTAGTTGTCATTGCAAACATTGAAATCCCACCAAAAGCAACAGAAGTCATTAAAAATGCTTGACCTACAATTGCAGCACCACTAGGCATTGCAAAAATTGCTGTTAATAAAGGAGCAATTGTTAAACCTGTAATAAACGTAAAAGCAAATAATACAGCTAAGTTAACACCTGGAGTATGTTTAACTCTTGGGATAACAAAAAAGATTAATGCTAATTCAACAGCAAATAAAACCCATTTAACAGGTCCCATTAGTATTGAAACAATTCCTAATCCAATATAAGCACCAGCAGTTGCTGCTAATAATGAACCAGCAAATAATTGATAAGTAGCTTTCAAGAAACTCATCAGCTGAGCTTGAGAAGACTCTTGAGTATATTGTGTAGATTGATTTGATAAATAATCTCTATTATACATAGTTATTTCCTTTTTATATTTTTGATTGTGCAATTCTATATTGTTAGACTTAATAATATCTTTAAATAACACATATATTACACTCTAATGGTAATAATAGATGAAAAAAGTAAATAGATGATTAATAGAATTGATTAAAAATTAAACAATAAGCATATATATCTAGAGAATTACTATAAAAAATAAGTAATATTCACCAAAAAACGTAAATCCAAAAATTTAAGCCAAATTTCAGCTAAAAGGTCTTGACAAACCCAGAGGAATCTATTATAATTCCCGTCCAATTTGACTGGAACGCATCAAACGAAAGTGTGATGGTAACGAGATAGTTTGAATGTGGATGATCTTTAAAATAAATTATAACGTTTATAAAGTAATCTTTGTAAACCGAATATGTAATTCTTGTTGTTTAAATCTGTCAATTTATTCAGATTAAAAATAAGAATAATGTTAAATATATAAAACAAGAAAAGTATGGTAAAACATATTAAACTTGTCTATTAACTTATGAGTGATAATTTTGTAATTAGTAAAATAATACAGAAGAAGTCAAGTTCAAAAACTTCAATTTATGGAGAGTTTGATCCTGGCTCAGAGTGAACGCTGGCGGCGTGCTTAACACATGCAAGTCGAACGAGAACGGATTATAGCTTGCTATAATTGTCAGCTAAGTGGCGCACGGGTGAGTAATATATAGGTAACGTGCCCCAAAGAAGAGGATAACAGATGGAAACGTCTGCTAAGACTCTATATGCCTTTATGACAAAAGTCAGCAAGGGAAATATTTATAGCTTTGGGATCGGCCTGTACAGTATCAGTTAGTTGGTGAGGTAATGGCTCACCAAGACAATGACGCTTAACTGGTTTGAGAGGATGATCAGTCACACTGGAACTGAGACACGGTCCAGACTCCTACGGGAGGCAGCAGTGGGGAATATTGCACAATGGACGAAAGTCTGATGCAGCAACGCCGCGTGGAGGATGACACATTTCGGTGCGTAAACTCCTTTTATATGGGAAGATAATGACGGTACCATATGAATAAGCACCGGCTAACTCCGTGCCAGCAGCCGCGGTAATACGGAGGGTGCAAGCGTTACTCGGAATCACTGGGCGTAAAGAGCGTGTAGGCGGATAGGTAAGTCAGAAGTGAAATCCAATAGCTCAACTATTGAACTGCTTTTGAAACTGCTTATCTAGAATATGGGAGAGGTAGATGGAATTTCTGGTGTAGGGGTAAAATCCGTAGAGATCAGAAGGAATACCGATTGCGAAGGCGATCTACTGGAACATTATTGACGCTGAGACGCGAAAGCGTGGGGAGCAAACAGGATTAGATACCCTGGTAGTCCACGCCCTAAACGATGTACACTAGTTGTTGTGAGGCTCGACCTTGCAGTAATGCAGTTAACACATTAAGTGTACCGCCTGGGGAGTACGGTCGCAAGATTAAAACTCAAAGGAATAGACGGGGACCCGCACAAGCGGTGGAGCATGTGGTTTAATTCGACGATACACGAAGAACCTTACCTGGACTTGACATAGTAAGAACTTTCTAGAGATAGATTGGTGTCTGCTTGCAGAAACTTATATACAGGTGCTGCACGGCTGTCGTCAGCTCGTGTCGTGAGATGTTGGGTTAAGTCCCGCAACGAGCGCAACCCTCGTCATTAGTTGCTAACAGTTCGGCTGAGAACTCTAATGAGACTGCCTACGCAAGTAGGAGGAAGGTGAGGATGACGTCAAGTCATCATGGCCCTTACGTCCAGGGCTACACACGTGCTACAATGGGGTATACAAAGAGCAGCAATACGGTGACGTGGAGCAAATCTCAAAAATATCTCCCAGTTCGGATTGTAGTCTGCAACTCGACTACATGAAGTTGGAATCGCTAGTAATCGTAGATCAGCTATGCTACGGTGAATACGTTCCCGGGTCTTGTACTCACCGCCCGTCACACCATGGGAGTTGAACTCATTCGAAGCGGGGATGCTAAAATAGCTACCTTCCACAGTGGATTCAGCGACTGGGGTGAAGTCGTAACAAGGTAACCGTAGGAGAACCTGCGGTTGGATCACCTCCTTTCAGAGATAAGAGATCAGATTCGTTTCTGATTTCAAATATCAAATAAAGAAAATGGCAAAGATTTTATATATTCGGTTTATAAAGATTATTTAAATAGGTAGTAGGGGCCTATAGCTCAGCTGGCTAGAGCGCTCGACTGATAATCGTGAGGTCCCAGGTTCAAGTCCTGGTAGGCCCACCATGATAATCTTATAATGTTGAATGTTAAATTTTAAATGTTGAATTAATTTTTTTAATTCAAAATTCAGAATTTAGAATTCAAAATTATTAGTCCCAGGGGAATTAGCTCAGCTGGGAGAGCGCCTGCTTTGCACGCAGGAGGTCAGCGGTTCGATCCCGCTATTCTCCACCACCTATTTTAGAGTTCAGTAATCAGAGTTCAGTGCTCAGAAGATAGAATTTAAAGTTCAGTTATAATAATTTAGCTTGAGAGTAAAATTAAATATAAGTTCAAATTAGTTTGAATTTATATTTGATTTTCGAATCAAAACTTTTAGAGAAATCTAAAATGATATTTAAAAATATAATGTTAAAGTCTTTAATTTTTTCGTTTAATTTACGTTCGAAAGAACATAATTTAAAAACAAAAATTTAATTATCTAAAAATTGTTACCTTGAAAAAACTTGTTTTTTTAAGATAATTTGAAATAGATAGAACACAACTAATTTTATTAAGATGTAAGAGTTGATGATTAGATTCATTAATTTAAATATGTTTAATAAGATAGTAGCCAAAGAATAATTATCAAAAATGCGACAGAATTTAATTCTGTTTATTAATAAGCTATTAAGGGCTAATGGTGGATGCCTAGATTGTAAGAGGCGATGAAGGACGTATTAGGCTGCGATAAGCCCCGGGGAGCTGCCAAAGAGCTTTGATCCGAGGATTTCCGAATGGGGCAACCCAGTATAATGAGAATTATATTACCCTACGGGGAGCTAACCTGGTGAAGTGAAACATCTCAGTAGCCAGAGGAAGAGAAATCAAACGAGATTCCGTCAGTAGCGGCGAGCGAACGCGGATTAGGACAAACCCAATGCTTGCATTGGGGGTTGTAGGACCATGATATGAGACTAAAGAAGATAGATGAAATACTTGGAAAAGTGTAGCATAGAAGGTGAAACTCCTGTAATTTAAATTTTCAATAGCTCTAATGGTATCCTGAGTAGGTCGGAACACGTGATATTTTGACTGAAACTGGGGGGACCACCCTCCAATCCTAAATACTACTTACAAATCGATAGTGAACAAGTACCGTGAGGGAAAGGTGAAAAGTACTCCAGCGAGGAGAGTGAAATAGAACCTGAAACCATTAGCTTACAATCATTCAGAGCCCTATGATTTATCAGGGTGATGGACTGCCTTTTGCATAATGAGCCTGCGAGTTGTGGTGTCTGGCAAGGTTAAGTCAAGTACGAAGCCGTAGCGAAAGCGAGTCTTAATAGGGCGAATTAGTCAGATGCTGCAGACCCGAAACGAAGTGATCTATCCATGAGCAGGTTGAAGCTGGTGTAAGAGCCAGTGGAGGACCGAACCCGCAGGCGTTGAAAAGTCTTGGGATGACTTGTGGATAGGGGTGAAAGGCCAATCAAACTTCGTGATAGCTGGTTCTCTCCGAAATATATTTAGGTATAGCCTTGTGTTGTAGCATATAGGGGTAGAGCACTGAATGGGCTAGGGCTGCTTACCGCGGTACCAAACCCTATCAAACTATGAATACTATATGTGGAATCACAGGAGTCAGGCGGTGGGTGATAAAATCCATCGTCGAGAGGGGAACAACCCAGACTAACAGCTAAGGTCCCA
Organism: Arcobacter acticola; assembly: GCF_013177675.1. Taxonomy (NCBI): domain Bacteria; kingdom Pseudomonadati; phylum Campylobacterota; class Epsilonproteobacteria; order Campylobacterales; family Arcobacteraceae; genus Arcobacter; species Arcobacter acticola. The sequence goes on along the minus strand of NZ_CP042652.1, from coordinate 2,921,716 downwards.
AAGTCACATCTAAGTGGAAAACGATGTGGAGTTACTGTGACAACCAGGAGGTTGGCTTAGAAGCAGCCATCCTTTAAAGAAAGCGTAACAGCTCACTGGTCTAGTGATTCTGCGCGGAAAATATAACGGGGCTAAGATGTGCACCGAAGCTTTAGATTCAATTTTTAATTGAGTGGTAGGAGAGCGTTCTATTCAGCGTTGAAGATGTACCGGTAAGGAGCGTTGGAGCGGATAGAAGTGAGCATGCAGGCATGAGTAGCGATAATTGAGGTGAGAATCCTCAACGCCGAAAACCCAAGGTTTCCTACGCGATGCTCGTCATCGTAGGGTTAGTCGGGTCCTAAGTCGAGTCCGAAAGGGGTAGACGATGGCAAATTGATTAATATTTCAATACCAACATACAAGCGCGATGTGGGGACGCATAGAGTTAGTCGAGCTCACTGATGGAATAGTGGGTCGAAGGACGTAGGCTGTAACTTAGGCAAATCCGGGTTACATGAGGCCGAGATCTTACAGGCTCCTGACACTCTTCGGAGGAGAGGGAGAATCGATGATACTGTCGTGCCAAGAAAAGCCACTAAGTATATTGTATGTTGCCCGTACCGTAAACCGACACAGGTGGGTGGGATGAGTATTCTAAGGCGCGTGGAAGAACCCTGGTTAAGGAACTCTGCAAACTAGCACCGTATCTTCGGTATAAGGTGTGCCTACTTTGGTATAGGAACTTGCTTCCAAAAGCTAGAGAGGTTGCAACAAAGAGTCCCTCCCGACTGTTTACCAAAAACACAGCACTTTGCTAACACGTAAGTGGATGTATAAGGTGTGACGCCTGCCCGGTGCTCGAAGGTTAACTGATGATGTCAGCGCAAGCGAAGCATTTGATTGAAGCCCGAGTAAACGGCGGCCGTAACTATAACGGTCCTAAGGTAGCGAAATTCCTTGTCGGTTAAATACCGACCTGCATGAATGGCGTAACGAGATGGGAGCTGTCTCAACCAGGGATCCAGTGAAATTGTAGTGGAGGTGAAAATTCCTCCTACCCGCGGAAAGACGGAAAGACCCCGTGCACCTTTACTACAGCTTGACACTGTAGCTTGGATATTCATGTGCAGGATAGGTGGGAGGCTATGATATATGGACGCAAGTACATATGGAGCCATCCTTGAGATACCACCCTTGAATATTTGAGTTACTAACTGCGACGAGTCAACCTCGTTCAGGACAATGTCTGGTGGGTAGTTTGACTGGGGCGGTCGCCTCCTAAAAAGTAACGGAGGCTTACAAAGGTTAGTTCATGGCGGATGGAAATCGCCAGTTGAGTATAATGGCATAAACTAGCTTGACTGTGAGACATACAAGTCGAACAGAGACGAAAGTCGGTCATAGTGATCCGGTGGTTCTGTGTGGAAGGGCCATCGCTCAAAGGATAAAAGGTACGCCGGGGATAACAGGCTGATCTCCCCCAAGAGCTCACATCGACGGGGAGGTTTGGCACCTCGATGTCGGCTCATCGCATCCTGGGGCTGAAGTAGGTCCCAAGGGTATGGCTGTTCGCCATTTAAAGCGGTACGCGAGCTGGGTTCAGAACGTCGTGAGACAGTTCGGTCCCTATCTTCCGTGGGCGTAGGAAAGTTGAAGAGATTTGTCCCTAGTACGAGAGGACCGGGATGAACGTACCACTGGTGTACCAATTGTTCTGCCAAGAGCATCGTTGGGTAGCTACGTACGGATGTGATAAGAGCTGAAAGCATCTAAGCTCGAAGCCAACTCTAAGATTAACTTTCCCTGAAGTTCCCAGTAAGACTAACTGGTTGATAGGCTAGATGTGTAAGCGTTGTAAGACGTTTAGCTGACTAGTACTAATAGAACGTTTGGCTTATTTTATATTCTTTGGTTTACTATCTTATTAAATATATGAGAAACGTTATTAAAAGTGAACTGCTTCACTTTTATAGTTTCGGAACCGTAGCTTTTATGGTTATGCATAAGCGCAGGATATATTTAATAAACAAATTGTGTTTATTTTAAGACTTTAACATTATTTTTTCTTAACTCTAGTATAGAGTTGAGTGTTAAGTATAATTTACTTAATTTGGGTTTTAATTCAAAATTCAAAATTAAGCATTCAAAATTAAATTTAACACTCAACTTTGCTGGTGGCTATAGAGAAGTGGAAATACCCAGTCCCATTCCGAACCTGGAAGTCAAGCACTTCATCGCCGATAATACTGCCGGGTCCCCTGGTGGAAACGTAGGCCGCTGCCAGCTCTTGAGTTTATTAATCAAAGCTTTTACTTATTCATACTTTAAAAAGTATTTTTAGGTAGAAGCTTTTTTTTTAGTTTGTTTTTTTGGGTTTTATCTTTTTTGGCTTGACTTTCTGAGCACTGAACTCTGAGCACTGAATTCTGAGCACTGAATTCTGGTTTTTTACTTAGCGCTTAATACTTAGCATCAATTTTTAATACACTAATAGACCAATATACCAATTACAAATATACAAATCCTCTTTTCCATTCATAATTCACAATTAATCATTCAAAATTAATAATCCTCTATATTTCTATTATACGGGCTTTTTCTATTTTACTTAGTCTTGGTATGGGGTTTGTTGTTTTTTTGCTTTCTAGAAGAGGTTTTTTAGGTGTGAATACTTTTATTCATTTAATTTTATCAATAAATGTTTTTATTATAAATTTCTAAATTAATTAAGGCAAAAAAAAAGGAGAAACTCAAAGAGTTTCTCCTTTTTTTGTTCAACAAAACAAAATATTATAATCTTGATTCGTATCTTCTTAGCATGTATAGTCTTTTTAACATTTTCTTTCTAGCAGAAATTTTTTGTTTTTTTCTAATCTCTGTCATCGGCTCGAAATATCTTCTTGCTCTTGTTTCTGTTACGATTAGATTTCTATCACATTGCTTTTTAAACCTTCTATAAGCTTCGTCAAAAGATTCGCTATCTTTAACTTTTATACCTGGCACTAAAATCACCCACTTTCTTTTTTAAATTTTAGGTCTGCATTATATTTAAAGTTTACTTAATTCTTATTTAACTATTATTAGATTATAATATTTTTTTAAGAAAAAGGATTATTTTGAATTTAACACATTTAGATGAGAATGATAGACCTAAAATGGTTGATGTATCAGATAAGAGTGAAACTAAACGTATTGCAATTGCATCAGGTGAAATTACAATGTCACAAGATGCTTTTGATGCGATTATTTCAAATACTACAAAAAAAGGTCCAGTATTACAAACAGCAGTAGTTGCAGCTATTATGGGAGTTAAAAAAACTAGTGATTTAATTCCTATGTGCCATCCTTTATTATTAAGTGGAATAAATTGTGATATTGAAGAAAAACCTGAATTACCTGGATTTAAACTAATCGTAACAGCAAAGTTAAATGGTCAAACAGGTGTTGAGATGGAAGCTCTAACTGGTGTTTCTGTTGGTTTATTAACTATTTATGATATGGTTAAAGCTATTGATAAATCAATGATTATTTCTAAGGTTCAATTAGAAAATAAATCAGGTGGTAAAAGTGGTGATTTTAACAGAAAGGATTTATAGATGGTTGATTTGAGTAAAGAAAAATTAGAACTAGATTATCCATGTAACTGGGAATATAAATTAGTTGCATTAACACATATTGATATTAAAATTACTGTTAAAGAAGTAATCTCAAATAGAGAGCATAAAGTTAAAGAATCAAAAGTTAGTAGTAAAGGTAAATTTAAAAGTTATACTTTAGAGCTTTTAGTACATAATGAAGATGATAGAAAAGAGATTTATAAAATGCTAGGGGACCATTCTAATATTAAAATGGTTTTATAAGTTAATTAGTATCTTATTCGTAAGATACAACAACAGATGTTTTTTAATCAAATTAGCTAAAAATAGGTACTTTTAGACACACTAATTTCTACTTTTACTAAAAATTGATAAAAAAACCGTCTCTATTTCGTCTCTATTAAGAGACAAATATCTTACAGTCAATCTAGGTAACCATTTTAATTAAAAAGAACTAATGTATTTTAATACTATTATATAAATTTACAAAACAAAAATCTAAAAATTTATTTTCATCTTCCAGACATAAAGCTTTCCTAATTTCTAACTATAATTTAGCAATAAAAATAAAAAAGAGTCATTTGAGAGTCATTTGAATGGTATAATTTTTTTATTTATAAATTTAAGGTTAATATGAAACTTTCAAAATCACTATATACAAGAGGTTTACAATGTCAAAAATCTCTTTGGTTAAAGAAAAACAAAAAAGAAGTTTTATCTTTACCTGATGATTCAGCCCAAGCTATTTTTGAAAATGGAAATGATGTAGGGGATTTAGCTTGTAAGCTTTTCCCAAATGGTAAAACAGTTCCCTTTAAACTTGGATTTGAAGATATGATTATTCAAACTAAGTTATGGATTAATATGGGAATGAAAAATATTTATGAAGCTTCATTTTCTTATGATGATATTTTTGTTGCAGTTGATATTTTAGAAATTGTAGATGCAGCTAAAAAAGAAGTAAAAATCTACGAAGTTAAAAGCTCAACAGAAGTTAAAGATGTTTATTTACACGATGCTTCTATTCAATACTATGTATTAAATGGCTTAGGATATAATGTAAAACAAGTAAATATAATACATATAAACAATAGTTATGTAAGAGGTGAAACTTTAGATATAAATCAACTTTTTTCTATAGTTGATGTAACACTTGAAATAAAAGAGCTTCAAAAAAATATTAAAAGTAATATTGAAAGTTTTAGAAATACTATTTCAAATCCAATTGAACCAAATATAGATATAGGAACGCATTGTTCAAATCCTTACTCATGTGATGCAATTGATTATTGTTGGAAGCATATTCCCAAATATAGTATATTTGATATTTCAAGATTATCTACAAAAAAGAAATTTGAATATTATAAAAATGGAATATTAGAATTTTCACAATTAGAAGATTTAGAATCATTTTCTGTATCACAACAAATTCAAATAGCTTCAGAAAAACAAAATAAAACTATTATAAATAAACCTGCAATAAAAGAGTTTTTAGAAACATTAACTTATCCAATTTATCATTTAGATTTTGAAACTTTTCAACAAGCAGTTCCACAATTTATAGGACTAAGTCCTTATCAACAAATACCATTTCAATACTCCTTGCATATAGAGTATGAAGATGGAACTTTGGAACATAAAGAGTTCTTATCTCCTGATAGCATAGACCCAAGAGAACAAATAGCAATAAGCCTTACTAATCATATACCAAAAGATGTAACAGTATTAGCATACAATATGGGATTTGAAAAAGGTGTTATTAGAAAACTAGCAGATTTATATACAAGTCTAGGTTCTCATCTTATGAATATACATGATAATTGTCATGATTTGATGATTCCATTTCAAAAAAAAGATTACTATACACCTTTAATGAAAGGAAGTTACTCAATCAAATATGTACTTCCAGCACTTGTGCCAGAATTTGAAAATGCATATAAAGATTTAAACTTAATTCATAATGGTGGTGAAGCAATGCAGGCTTTCGCAAATCTATCAAAAATTGATGATATAAATAAAAAAGAAGAATATAGAAAAGCTTTGTTGGAGTATTGTAAATTGGATACTTTGGCAATGGTTAGAATTTTAGATAAATTGAAGGAGTGTGTTAGATGAGTATTGCAGAAGAAACAAAGAATAAGTTTACAGAAAAATGGAATTTGAATAAAATAAAAAATTTAACAATTGAAGATTATAGTTCAAAAGGTGGTAAAAACAGAAAAGATTTTACTTATGATTTAGAACATAATACACCAGATATAGGAAGTATAAGAGGTGGAGATAGTTCAAAATTTAAGATATATATGTACGATAAAGTACCTACAAAAATAAATATCCTATATGATGAAAAATATGCATGGCATAAAAGTTTAGGTACTAATTGTACTGATGCATTCCAGAAAGTTAAAAATGAAATTATTAAAATAATTGAATTTGCAATAAAAAAGAATTTTAAAGAAATAGAAAATTCAACTCTTTTTGGAGATGGAATAAAATGGAAAATCGCTTTTTTATATGCAGAAAAAGGTGATTTAATTGATATCTTTGCAAAAAAAGCATTAAATGAATTATCTAGTAAAAACAAAATTTATGAAATTCAAGAAGAATTAATAAATAATAAACCAGTGAATATATCAATTTTTGATTATTCAACAAAATTATGGGAGAAAACAAAACTTAATGATAAAAAAGATGAAATTGAAGTTTATGAAGAAAAAGAAGAATTTGAAAATTCAGAAGATATAATAATGAAATTTCAGCCCTTAAACCAAATATTATATGGAAGTCCAGGAACTGGGAAAACATATAATACTATTAATAAAGCTTTAGAAATTATTTTTGAAAAAGAAAATGATAGAAAAACAGAATATGATTTTAAAGTAAAAGATAAAGATGGCAATGATATAGAACCTATTGAAAAAACATATAATAGAATTTTAGAGATTAATGATGAAATTAAAAAAAGACAGCATTTAAAAGGATTGTTTGAATATTTTAAAGATGAACAAAGAGGTCAAATAGAGTTTGTAACACTTCATCAAAGTTATGGATATGAAGAGTTTGTTGAAGGGATTAAAGCACAAACAATCACTGATAATGAAAATAAAATAATTACATATGATATTGAAGCAGGTATTTTTAAACGCTTATGTGAACAAGCAAAGAGTATTAAATCAGAAAAAAAGTCTATTTATGATTTTGATGAAAAAGTTAATGTTTGGAAAATATCTTTAGGGGATTCTCAAAATAGTGAAGATGACTATTTATTCAATTATTGTATTGAAAATAATAAAATTTTACTCGGATTTGGAAATGGATTAGATTTTAGTGATTGTGTAAATAGAGATTCAATTGCTAAAAAACTTGATGACAATGAGAAGTATAGTTACCCGCCAACAGCAATAAATATATTAAAAAATAAAATGAAAAAAGATGATATAGTTTTAGTATCTTATGGTAATAGAAAATTAAGAGCTATAGCCAAAATTATTGGTGATTATAAATATATAGATGATGATACATTAAGAACATATGTACAATCAAGAGAAGTTGAATGGTTATTGGTTCCAGATGAAGCATTTTCTTTTGAAAAAATATTAAAAAAACAATTTTCACAAATGTCAATTTATGATATTAAAAATAATACAAAATTAGATTCATTGAAAAATTTATTAACTCAAAATGATATATCAGAAAAAGAAAATAACAAAAACTACATCCTAATAATAGATGAAATAAATAGAGGAAATATTTCAAAAATCTTTGGAGAACTTATTACATTAATAGAACCATCAAAAAGAATTGGTGCAGATGAAGAAATAAGAGTAAAACTTCCTTATAGTGGAGATGAATTTGGCGTTCCACAAAACTTATATATTATAGGTACGATGAATACAGCAGATAGAAGTATCGCTTTAATGGATACAGCATTAAGAAGAAGATTTCATTTTGAAGAGATGATGCCTAATCCTGATTTGCTTAAAGATGAGAATGGTAATGATTTAATGGTAGATAAAATTAATATTAAATCTCTTCTTGAAACTGTAAATAAAAGAATAGAATATTTATATGATAGAGACCACACAATAGGTCATGCTTATTTTATGAGTTTAAAAGATGAAAAAATATTAGATAAAAAAGTAGAACTTGACAATATTTTTAGGAATAAAATCATTCCATTATTACAAGAGTATTTTTATGATGATTGGGAAAAAATTCAAATTGTTTTAGGAGACCATCCTGAACAATTTAAAAAGAAATCAAATTTAAAAGAATATTTAGAATATCAATTTATACAAAGTAAAGTAATAACAGAAGAAGAAATTTTAGGATTTGACCATCCTGATATTGAAAATGAAGCTATAGAATATAAGGTAAATAATATCTTTGTAGAAATAATGTATATTAAAATTTATAGTAATTATCCTCAAATAAAACAGATTATAGAAGAGGAAAATAAAATTGATAATTAAAGAGTTTCAATATCTTCAATATAGAGATGAAGATAAGGAAAATTATATTAAACCTGAATCTTTTGAAGCATTAGAAAAATTTGTATTAGACAATGAAGAAACAGCCCAATATCTAAAAATTACTACAAAAAAAGGGTTTGGAAAAGTTCTTCAAGCCCAAAACTATGTAGGTGTAATACAAACAAAAGATGGAACAATAATAGAGATATTGCCTAAAATTCAAAATGTAGATGAGAATAAATCAAAAGAGATTTTAATAAAGATGTTAAAAACTCTAAAGAAATCTCCATTCAAAAACTTTAATATGGCAAATCTAAAATCTTCAAAAATGCCTTTACTTGAAATATTTATATCAATGTTTTTAGAAGAGTTATCTAAACTTATTAAAAAAGGTATAAAATCAGATTATATTAGCAAAGAAGAAAATCTAAGATTTTTAAAAGGTAAACTAAAAATATCTGAACAAATAAAATATAACACTATTCATAAAGAGCGTTTTTTTGTTCAATATGAAGAATTTATGAGTGATAGAATAGAAAATAGGCTTATAAAAACTACACTTCAATATCTGTATAAAAAATCAAAGTTAAATAAAAATCAGCAAAGAATTAGAGAATTTTTATTTGTATTTGATGAAATGGGAATTTCACATAATATAAAAACAGATTTCTCAAATCTAAAATTAAATAGACAAATGAAAGATTATGAACAAGTTCTTTTATGGTGCAAAACTTTTTTACTTGAAAATTCATTCTCACCTTATAAAGGAAATGATGTTGCATTTGCTCTTTTATTTGATATGAATTTACTTTTTGAATCTTATGTGTATGATTATCTAAAGAGAAATGGTAATTTTGATGATATTACAGCTCAAGATAAAGAACATCATTTAGCTTACTTAGATGGAAAAATCTCAAAGTTCCAATTAAAACCTGATATAGTTATTAATAAGGGTGAAATAATAGCTGATACAAAATGGAAACTGCTTAGTGAAGATAAAACACATCAAGGTATCTCACAAAGTGATATGTATCAATTATATGCATATGGAACAAAATATAAAGATTGTAAATATATGTATTTAATTTATCCTTATGATGGATTAGATATTCAAAACTCTTATCAATATTTTAGAAATGATGAAGAGAAAAAATTAAAAGATGAGTTACATTTAAATGTTTTATTTTTTGATGTATGTGAAAATAAACATTGTTTTAAAAATGAAATTCATAAAAATGAAGAAAAGTATGAGATTTTTAAATATAGTCAGACATAAAGCTGTCTACTTAATACTATATACTTTTATTATACAAAAAGTAAAAAAGGGAACAAATATGTTAGAAGATATAATATTTATCACAAAAAAAGTTTTTGATGATGCACTAAAAAAAGAAGAAAATCTAGAAAATCCTAAAAGAGTTTATTCTACATATAGATGTTTAGAAGAAGTAGTAAGTGATATTAATTTAGTTGCAAACCATTATTTAGTTCATGATTTTAATGAAGCCAATTTACAAAACTCATCTTTTGGTAAGCCTTCTGATAAATGGAGATTTTTTCTTAATCAAGATTTAGAGAAATTAAATGATTCACTTAAAGAATATCTTTTAAATCTATCATATCTAAGTCATGAAGATATGAGTGAAAGTTATATAAATAAAATATATAATGCAAAAAGCTTATATGGTTTTATAATGGAAGAATATAGTATTGGATTTATTGAACAAAATTCAAAACAATTACATACAAATGCTCTTAAAATTGATTTAGATGATTCAGATAGTATTTATCTAAATGAATATAATAAAATTGATGTATCAACTTATGAATTAAAAGTTGAATTAAAAACTAAATTAAATGATTCAAATAAAATATTAATAGATGAATTTAAAAAGTTGAAAAAATATATTTTAGATAGATATACGGTTGAAGATTTATTAGGATAATAAATGAAATTAAAAAGAATATTTAGAAAATGATACGATAAAACAGTTTATTCACATCATTTATGATATGATTATAATAAATAATCGTATCATAAAGGAAAAATCTTATGAAAAAATGGATATGGCAACAAAAAGATTATCCACACTTTACCTATGATTCTAAAAAACTAGAAGACTTAATCCAAAAAATATCAATAGAACAAGGCTACTTAATAGCTATTACTCAAACTATGGATAATACAAATGTAATAAATAGACAAATAGAAGCACTTGAAAATGAAGCAATAGCAACATCTGCAATTGAAGGAAAAATATTAAATCGTGATAGTGTAAAAGCATCTATTCAAAAGAAAATGGGTTTTAGAGATATTGATTATAAAAAGATTGATAATTCTGTTGAATATCTTATTGAAGTGCTAATTGATGCAAATACAAACTACAATCAAGATTTAACACTTGAAAGACTTTTTGCTTGGCATGGTGCAATTTTTCCAAAAGATTATGAAGGATTTAATCAAACTAATATAGCTACTTTTAGAGGTGATGATATTATGCAAATAGTTGGTGGCTATGCAGGAAATGAAGAAGTTTATTATGAAGCACCGCCAAGAGATAATCTTGAAGATGAAATGAATAACTTTTTAACTTGGTTTAATTCAACAAAAGAAGGATTAATAAAAGCTTGTATTGCTCATCTTTGGTTTGTAATTATTCATCCCTTTGATGATGGAAATGGAAGAATCACAAGAGCAATTACAGATTTGGTTTTATCAAAAATCGAAAACTCAAAAATATCAAGACTTTACTCTATGTCAAGTGCTATAAATACAAATAGAAAAGCTTATTATAAAGCACTTGAACAAACAACTGGATATATTAAAAAAGAGGATAATCACCTTGATATTACAATTTGGTGTGAATGGTTTTTATCTACACTTTATGAAGCATTACTTGATACAAAAAAGAAATTAGCTTTTATTGTACAAAAAACAAAATTTTGGGATAAATATAAAAATAATAATTTAAATGCAAGACAAATAAAAGTACTTAACTTTATTTTAGATATTGGAATTGATGATTTCAAAGGAAATTTAAGTAAAAAAAAATATATGAGTATTGCAGATACTACATCAGCCACAGCATCAAGAGATTTATCTGAATTAATTGAATGTGGATGTATTAAACAAAAAGAAGGAACTGCTGGTAGAAATGTAAGTTATGTTATTAATATTTAATTAAACAGACATAATGTTGTCACATAGCTATCTTATAATTACAATATAAAAACAGTAAAAAATGTATCGACTGTTTTAAAATAAAAGGATAATGAAAAATGAATAAAAATATAAAAACAAAAACAATTCAAATCGAAACAACAGTAGATGGTGTTTTATTAAAAGGTGAACTAGAGTACTGGTCAAAAGATTATTGTGTAAAGTTAATTGAACCTTTTGAGGGTAGTTCTTCGTATCATTCACAATATGCCGTTCCTGTTAAATATGTATATGAAAAATCAGAAAAGCCAAGCTGTCATGAAATTGAATTATGCGAAAAATCTAAAGAAATTTTAAAATCAATATATTTAGAAAATATAAACTTATAAGGACATGATAAATGCACTCACTAAATGATACACCAATTTTTTTAGAATTTTTAAAAAGGTTCTTTAAGTTCGTAAAAATAGAATTTAGAAATAGATATATACAAAATAAACTATTTATATATTCGAAGTGTAATTGTAAAGATAAAGGGTGTGCAACAGTTTATTTAAAATCAAGAACACCTTGGAAAGAGAGCGTTCAAGGTATTTATATTTTTGATACAAATAAAGGAATGTTTATTATACATGTGGAAGAAAATGGTTTTTTAGAGTTTGAAGCTTTATTATATGAACAATATCCATATAAAAAAGAAATTGATACTTTTTTGAAATATGAAAAGGCAATTCATGATTCATTTCCAAGACAAAAGAAAAGTATTAAATCATTAACAAAAAAAAACAAACAAATGCTTCATAAGTATTTTAGAAATTTAGAACATAAACATATGAATACTATTGATTTAGGAGAGGTTTAATGAAGTTATATTTAGATGACTTGAGAATTCCTCAAGATAATTATGATGTAATAGTTAGAAGTTATGAAGAGGCAATTTATTATGGATGTAAAAGATTTAACAATTTATCAATTAAAAGAATTACAAAGCTTAAATATTAGACTAAAAAATTTGCAAGATAAACTAATAAAAGAAGCTATAAAAATTGATAAAGATTTGATTTATAAACTATCTAATAAAGATGATTTATTAGAAGATTATGAAATAGAATTAGAAATAAAATTTGTGTTAAAAGAAAATCATCCCTCTTATAAAAAAGATGATGATAATTTTTTAACAATCATATATGAATATCTCAAAAGAATCTCAATAAAAAGAAGTATATATCCTTGGAATGATTCTAATCATAATGAATTTAATTCTTGGGAAAATCATATTATGAAAGATGATTATCATTGTTGGTTGTTTCACTCTCTTTATGACCATAGTGATTTAAACTGGGAAGATATATTAAATATTGGTGAAATTTATAGTGATATAAAGGTTACTTATCAATATTATGATTAAAGTAAAAAAGGATGAATAAATGAAACAAGATAGAACAAATAATCTAAAATGGGAATATCCAGAATTTCCTCCAAGACCTATAAAAAGAGAAGTGCTTTTCTCTCTTCTAAATTATAAAGGAGCTTTATATTTTGTAAATGAAAGTGATGAGACTTTAGATGTAGTTTCTAGTGATAGTTTTGGTTTGATTGAAGATTCTGCTTTAGAGAAAAATCCTAAGTATTATTATGAAAATGTAAAACCAAATGAAAGTGTAAAAGTTGAAGAGTATGATGATTATTATGATTTAGATTATCTTTTAGGTTTTGATATTTATATAAAATCAAAAACTCTTGGAAATATAAAAATAACTCCACCTCCAAAAAAAGGTGGAGTTATTTCCCAAGAGTTGGTTTATAAAGATTTAACTACAAAAAGATATGTGCAATTAAAATACAATTGTGTAGAATAATTTAAAATTCAAATAAAAGTAAAAACAATGGCATATAAACACGATTATGATAAAACATTAACAAGATTAGTTTCAATACTATCTAAACTATACAATGGTGATAGCTTATCAGTAAAAGAACTAGCAGATGAATTTAATGTAAGTACTAGAACAATTCAAAGAGATTTCAATGAAAGACTAGTTGCTTTTCCTATTTATCAAGATAATAGACTTTGGAAAATGCAAGACGGTTTTAAAATAGAAAAATCTACATCAATAGAAGAACAAGTTATTTTAGATATTATGGAAAAACTAGTTGATGGTGTTGGTAATCAATTTTCTACTAAAGCAAAAAATCTATTATCAAAAATCAAAAATCATGATTATAATCCTATTTATGCAAAAATTAATATGGAAGATATTGAAGATAAATTAGAAATAATTCATCATCTTGAAATTGCTATAAAATCAAAATTTGAAATAACTTGTAACTATATATCAAATAATTCAGATATTTCAAATCTTACATTGAAACCACTGAAAATAGTAAACTTTGAGGGATATTGGTATCTTCTAGCAATTGATGAAAAAAATACTGAATCAATTAAAAAATACTATTTGAAAAATATATCAAATTTAAAAACACTAAGTACAACTTTTTTAATTGATGATAGAATAGATAGAATATTAGAAAAAGTTTCAAGTATCTGGTTTGATAACACAAAAGAACCATTTGAAGTAAAAATACAAATATCAAAAGATATTACAAAATATATAAAAAGAAAACCAATTTCACCTTCTCAAATATTTGAATCAATAAATGAAGATGGAAGTTCAATTATTTCAATTAAAATCACCCATGAAATGGAAATAATTCCTATTATAAAATATTGGTTACCTAATCTAAAAATACTAGAGCCAAAATGGATAGATGATATGATTTGTGAAGATTTAAAGAGTTATTTGAATATTTAAATATAAACCTGTTTAGTTAAAAGAGGAAATTAATGATAGAAAGAATAGAAAAATTTATAAATATTAATGAAGAAATATATGAAGATTATGGATGGTGTTTAGATTTAGATAATTTAAATGAAAATAATATAGATAATTTTAAAGCTAAATTTATAAATGAGTTTTCTCTTAAATGTTGTAATGACTTAATATTAGAAGGAACAGATGAATTTGAGTTAATTAAAAGAGTTGATAATATATAGAAAATTGTATAGACTACGTAAGAAGCTCCAGTTTAAAATATTTAGTGGGTTCAACGATTTTTATCAAAATATAATTTAGTAAATTCTTCATTATTCATTTTCCAAATTTTTCCATCTTGATAAATGGGGAAGGATGTAAGTTTTTCATTAAAATCTCTTTGAATCGTTTTTGTAGAAACATTGTATTCTTGGGCATATTCATCAATAGAGAGATTTTCTTCTCTATAAAGTTTACCTAAAATATCAATAAGTCTAAAAAGTTTTTTATCATAATCATGTTTATACATTTTTATCCTTTCTTAAAATATTTCTTGTTTTTATATAGGTACTTAATGAAGCTTGAGTTCCTATTCCAATGTAATCAACGATTCTTTGTACAGATAAACCTAATATATATAGTTCTTCTATTTTATCTTTAAATTCGTCATATTTACTTGTAACTTGTTGCCCTTTTTGTCTACCTAGTTTTTTACCTTTAGCTTTTGCAACTGCTAAACCTTGCTTTGTTCTCTCACTTATGATTTCTCTTTCTGTTTCTGCAAAATATCCATAAATAGAAAGTAGTAATTTTGAGAGAGCATTATTTGCAGTTGATAGTTCAGGTTGATTTACAAAAATTAATTTAATATTTGATTTATTAAATCTTTCAATTAAATTTAAAATTTCTAGCATATTTCTTCCTAGTCTAGATAATTCTGTTACTATTAAAGTATCATTATCTTTTAGTCTAAGAAATACATCATCTAATAATCTATCTTTCTGATTTTTTCTACTACTAATTTCAATTTGAATAAAATCATCAATTTTGATTTTATTTTCATAAGCATATTCAAGAATTTTATGTTTTTGATTTTCTAATGATTGTTTGTCAGTTGATACTCTAATATATGCTAAATATTTACTCATTTTCAACCTTTATAAGTTTAATCTTATAAATTATAACTAGAGTTATATAAAATATAACTTTATCTAACCATCTAAACTTATAAATATTATATGTTTAGATGTTCATTTAGAGTTATTAAAAAAGTTTCATTAATTCTTCTTGTTTTTTGTTCTTTTCTATTTGATTGTCTTTTTTTATCATATCATCATTTTGAATTGATTTATTTGGTTTATAAAATTTTTTAATTTCATCTTTCAATATTTTCTTTTCATTGATTAATCGATACATAACAGAAAGTATCAATACAAAAGTAAAAACTACAAATAAAATCAATGAAATTAGTTCAATATGTTGAAAAGAGTAAACTTTGAAAATATTTATAATAGATAGTTGTTCTAAGAAACCTATTAAGATTAATAATCCCCCATACTTTGCATATAGTTTTTCTTTGACAAAAGTGTCTATGGTTTCTTCTGTGTTCATAAAAGAATTAATAATATGTAATTTATTAGAACTCTTTTTAAAACTCAAAAAGATAAGAAAAGCACCAATACCATCAGTTATTAGTGCTAGATTTATGAAATAACTCCTGACTTTCTCATTTTTATCAAAAATCAATTTTTCTAAAAGTGATATCCCTTATTAAAGGGCTTTATAGACTATAAAATTCATAAAAGTGTGTGTCCTATAGTCTAAAACCTGCTACAATTTTAGTATGAGTTTACATATTAGACAGAAGAAAAATAGTAGTGGAACAATCAGTATTCAGATTATCGATAGAGTTCATAGGAAATATAAGGTTATAGAAACTATTGCTTGTGTAAAAAATGATTTAGATTTACAAATTTATTTAGATGTTGCAAATAAACGTTTAGAAGAACTGCGTCAACAAATGTATCCTACTTTATTTGATGAAAATAAAAATGAAGAGTTAATATTCATAGAACTTGGAAATAATGATTTAATACCAATAGGTGATGAATTAATCTATGGAAAATTATTTGAACGATTGGGATGTTCTAGTGTAGATTTGGATTGTAAAAGACTTCAGATGTTTAAAAATCTTGTTGTATCAAGATTACTGTATCCTGGTAGTAAATTATATTTGATTGATTATCTTGAATATTTTAAAAAAGAGAGTGTAGATAAAAATGCTATCTATAGATTTTTAGATACACTTTATGAAGAGAATTTAAAACTACAAATTGAAAAATGTGTATTTGATCATACTTATGCAAAAATGAACCAAACTATTGCATTTACATTTTATGATGTTACAACCCTGTACTTTGAATCTGAGAGTGAAGACGATCTTAGACGTATTGGATTTAGTAAAGAGGGTAAATTAGCACGTCCTCAGATACAACTGGGATTGTTTACAACACTACAAGGATATCCATTAAGCTTTGAGGTTTATGAGGGTAATAAATATGAGGGACATACTTTAGTTGATGTACTTAAAAAGTTTCAAAATAAATTTCAATTAAAAAATAAACCTGTAGTTGTAGCTGATAGAGGAATGCTAAACAATAATAATCTAGTATATCTTGAAAATAATGGATATAAATATATCCTTGCAGCCAAAATAAAAAATATATCAAATGATTTAAAAGAGCAAATATCAAACTTGATATTTTTAAATGATGGAGTAACTCATACACTTAAATTTAATAAAGATATACCATATACTGATGAGAATGACAATAAACAATCCATAAATATCAATCAAAGGTTAGTTCTTTCATATTCAACGGCAAGAGCTAAGAAAGATAAACATAATAGAGATAAAGCACTTGAAAGATTAAAGAAAAAAATTGAATTCTCAAAATCTATCACAAAAAAAGATTTAAAACTATCATACTATGCTAAATATCTTAACATCGATGATCATAAATGTGATATCACTTTTAATATCAATAATCAAAAAGTTGATAATGATTCAAAATTAGATGGTATAAAAGGTTTTATTACAAATGATTTTACACTAACACCAAGTGAAATTATAGAACACTATAATAATCAATATGCAGTAGAACAAGCATTTAGAATATCAAAAACTGATCTTAAAATCAGACCCATATACCATAGGCTAGAAACCAGAATAAAGGCTCATATTCTTATTTCATTTGTATCATACTCAATTTATAAAGAGTTTGATTCAAAACTTAAAGAAAATAATATTAAATTTAAATTCTCACAAAAACTTTTAAGAGATATAATTAAACATATGTTTGCACTTAGAACAAATGGAAAATTAGTCTACTTGAAATTTGATGAAATTCAACAACAAGTTTATAATGCAATTAAAAATAGTTAAAAAGTGTGTGTCCATATGAGAAAGTCAGGAATATGTTGAAAAGAGTAAACTTTGAAAATATTTATAATAGATAGTTGTTCTAAGAAACCTATTAAGATTAATAATCCCCCATACTTTGCATATAGTTTTTCTTTGACAAAAGTGTCTATGGTTTCTTCTGTGTTCATAAAAGAATTAATAATATGTAATTTATTAGAACTCTTTTTAAAACTCAAAAAGATAAGAAAAGCACCAATACCATCAGTTATTAGTGCTAGATTTATGAAATAACTCTGCATTTAAACACCCTCAACAATCTTAATCTCATCCTCACTTAATCCATATAACTCATAAACCATAGTATCTATCTCTTTATCTGTTTGATTGATTTGTGTTTGAAGTTCTAAAGCTTTTTGTTTATCGTGTTCAAATAATTCTTGCCATTCCTCTTTGAATTTTCTTTCTTCTAGTTTTGTAAGTTTTATTTTTTTAGCTTTTGTAAACTCTTTTACAAACTCATCGAATTCTAGTGTTTCAAATGATTGAAGTTTTTTAGATACTTTTTCAAGTTCTAACTCTTTTAAAAAATTTTGTTTTGTTTCTTGTAATTTTTTATTTAATTCAAGCATTAAATCAGCTTTTTGAATAAATGGTTCTTGTTGTTCTAAAGTAATTTCTCTTATTGGTATTTCAAATAAGTTTTTTGTTGATATTGCATTTGTAAGTTCTGATTCATTGGTAAATTGTTTTTTATAATACCAATTTAGAAATTTAGAAGATAGTACAGATAAAATAAATTTAATGTTGAAATCTAAATTTTTTAAAGTTAAAGCATATGTTGTACCTAAATTATAAATTTGATTATTATCAAATGTAATAATAAATTGTGTATTTATCATTTGCATAATTAATTTCTCATTTGCCAAGAAAATAGTTTCATCTCTTGCTCTTAATAAATTCTCTTTATTATATTCAATATATTCAATCGGGTTGATATAACAATATTTTGATATGTCTTTACCTCTAATTATAGGTTTTAATATATCACTTATTTTTTTTCCAAAAATATATTTCTTGTCATTTCCTGTTACAATTCCATTATTGATATTTACTATATTCTCAAGAGATAATGAATTGTTTTTTGCTTTAATTAAAATACTTCTATCACTTTCTATTGTATATATGCTGAAAATATAGTCGTAATTTTTTAAATAAATATCTTGCAATTCCTTACTTTCATTTATTTTATTACATAATTTATAAAATTCTATTTTTATTTCATTTTGTTTAGTCTTATTTTTTTCGAATATAAATGTTGCTGTTTCTGCTACTACATCATGAAACTGTCCAGAACCCCAATCTGTTAAAGATTTAATATTATAATTATTTAATATAAATTTTCGGATGTTACTATACGAATTAGTTTTAAAAATATTTTTATGAATAATAAAACTTGTTAATCCTTTGTTTGATAACAATTTATAAGTTAATTCAATGAATGGTGCAATTAAATTGAATTTAGTAGTTTTAAAATTATCTGTTCCTGATTTACCAAAAGAATTAATATATATTTCAAAATAATATTTTAAAATATTTTTATCAAATCCTCTATTATCAACATATGGAGGATTCCCAATAACTACATCAAAACCACCTTGTACAAACACCTCTGGAAATTCTTTTTCCCATTCAAAGGCATTATTTACTACACTTTTATCATCTATAAGAGAATTTCCAACTTTTAGTTTATCAGCTAACCTTGTAAGTGGACGACCAACTTCTACTGTTCTTAGCCAAAGTGAAAGTTTTGCTATTTCAACTGCTTCTTCATTTATATCTACACCATAAAGATTATGTTCTAATACTTCTTTTTTTACGTCTGTTTTAGCAAATTTTTCTTCACCAAACAATCCACCACCACCTAATAATACTTTTTCACTTTCATCTATAAAATCATGTTCTTTTAGTAAATAGTTTAAAGCTTGATTTAAAAATGCACCACTTCCACAAGCAGGGTCAAGTATTTTTAAAGATAAAAGATATTCTCTATAATCTTTAAGTGATTGCTCAATAGCTAATTCGGTTTTATTTAATTTTGCAGGATTCTTTGGTATTTCGATATTAATGTCAATTAATCCTAATAACTCTTTTTTTTCATCACATAGTTTTCCAAGTGTATTTTCTACTATGTACTTTGTGATATATTCAGGTGTATAAAATACTCCATCTTTTTTTCTTTTTGTTTTTGTTTTATCAAAATTTTCATCATTTATTGATGCTTTTAATTCTTCAATATCATTTAAAGAATTCTCAAAAATATGTCCTAAGATATTTACATCTATCTCTGTATTAAAGTTATATTTACTTAGTTGAGAAGGAATTTCTTGTAATACAATATCATCTATTATAAGATTATCAAGTATTTCATCACTCGCAAAAAGACCACCGTTATAAGCTGATATATTTAATCTATCATTACCTTTATTGATTGCATCAAAATATATTTTATAATGACTATAAAGAGATTCATGCCTATAATCATTTTTAAACTGTTCTATAATTTTATCAATTGTATCAGATGGAATAATTCCTCTATCTTCTGCAAAAAATATAAATATCATTCTATCTAGTATTTTTTGAGTTTTAGCTAGTAAAATATTTTTATCAATATTCTCATTTTTTTCAATTAAATTATTAAATAGTTGTACTCTAAGTTGTGAATATTGTTTATAAATCTTATTTGAAATATCATCTTGATGGGTAGCTTGTTGTTCTTTTAGTTGTAAAGGAATATTTTGTTTAATATTTTCATAACATAGTAGATAATGAAACTCTTCAAACTCTTCATAGGTAAGATTAAAAAGTGAGTAAGATTGATAATTAAGTTTATCATCTATGTAAAATCTTATTTCATCAAAGTTTGAAATTATTACATAATGTGCAAATTTTCTACTATGAGAGGTAAGATAACCAAATGCTTGTTCTATTACATTTTTGCCTTTTGTTTCAAAGTTCTTTGTATCTTGTCCTTTTAATTCAATAACTCCAACAACATTACCATTTACTAATATAGCTCCATCTGCTTTTTTACTATTGTTAATATTTTTCTTTTCTCTTTCAAGATTAAATTCTTTAGAATTTGTAGTATCAAGTGTATATCCAAGACAATCTTGGAAAATATCTTTTAAAAATCCTTCCTGATATTTTTCTTCTTTCCATTCTTTTATTTCTGAAGTCTTTTTTAAAAAGTTTTGAAAATTATCCCATCTATTTTTTAATAAATCTTTATTTTGGTTTTTAATTTGATTTTGTAGTAAATGTATTGTAAATAATTGCATATTCTTCCTATTCTGATTGTCGTTAAAGCAAGTATTATTAATTATATTTTTAAAGTTTGTCATAATGACATATAATTAATGTTAAAAATTAATTATATGTTTATTTAGCTTAAATAAATAATTTTATGAAATATTCATATCTATATGACCATCTATTATTATTCATAGAAATAAAAGAGGTCAATATGCTAAAAAATAGTGAGATTATAAAAAAGTTTGGGATTGCTAGTAAAACTTTATATAACTGGAGTGAAAGTAGACCAGAACTATATGAGTTTTTAAAAAAATCAGATGATTATTTTGATAAAGCTAGAGACTTGAATCTTTTATTAAGAGCATATAAAAAAACTATTATTCCAACTTTCACAAAGAGTGAACTTCAATTTTTAGTAGAATTAGATTACAAAGAAAAACCAACAAATTTATTTGAAGAATTCCCTGAGAAGTTTTTACAATTGTGTAGTAAAAAACTTTCTACTGATAATAAAATCATCATAGAAATACTTCCAAAAATCACTACACTTTCTCACATAGAAAAATACTTACTACTTGATAAGATTTATACCTATCAATCAAAATTAAAAGACTCAAAAAAAGATATAGATATAAAAGAATATTTTTTACATCTGTTTGGTATTTTTATAAAAAAGTAGTAAAATAAAAACCAACAAAGAATTTAAAAAAGTATTGATATTTATATCTTATTTATATGTATTTTAAAGCCCATACAAGCACCTAGAAAGCAATGTTATGTTTATTCTATAGTTTTGGCTTCTAAAGTGATTTTGAGCTTGGTTTTAAAGCTATTTAAAATATTTTTCAGTTATCAAAAACAAATTTTTTGAAAATTTTGAAAATAGTATTTCTATGAATTTTACATTCCTTGGAAATTTTATGTATAGTTAATTTATTTTCTTTTATATAACTATTAAATTCTTCCATAGATTCTATATTATAGGTATTACAAATTTTTGATAATATATTATTTTGTTTTTCAACTTCTCCTATAAACTTCTTATAATTTAAATATTCTATCTTATTTTCATCTGATTCAAGAAATCTAATAAAATTAAATAAACTTTCTTCTATTTTTAAAGAATTAAAATTACTTAATTCATTTGCATAGGTGATATTACATTTGTTTAATATATCAATTAAATTCTTGTGTAATTTTTTTATAGATGATGTTTCATGAAAAATATCATTTATCTTTTTATTTTTAAGAAAACTATTTTCCATACGTACTTCTATTCTTGTAATATCACTATATACTTGTAATGTTTTTGAAGAATTTAATATTTTAGGATAAATTACAACTTCTACTTTCTTTTTATTTTTTGAATATTTTTCATTAATATATAAAGTGTTTTCTATACTTTTGAGTTGGAAATTCTTAAATATTGGATTAATATTAAATAGTGATTTATCTGAAAATACATCTAATGCAATATCAATTCTTTTTACATTATGTGCAGATTTATAAACTAATCTTAAAATATAAATTAATGTAGAATTCAATGATTTATATTGATGTAATCCACTAAACTCATAAGTATAAGTTCTTGTTTGTATGTGAAATAATATATTGATATTTACACTATTATTTATGTATAAGTTAAATTTTTTTATATAAATAATATTAGTTTCTTTATTCTCTATATAAAAATTATTAATTTTGTCTTTTTCTATATCATAAGGATTTAGAAAAGTTGATATATGAATAGAATCAATAGCAATATAAATATTATAGCTCTTATATATATCGGTATAACTATAAACTTTTAACTTATTAGAAATAGTTAGTATACAATCGTTGTTATAGTCCTTCTTTATACTTTCCCTAATCTCTTTTTTTTCAATTTTTTTTAATTTTTGTACATGCACTTTTGAATCCTTTTTTAATTATTTATTTTCAAAAAAATAAGATTTAAGAGAAAGTGATGATTAATTTAATGAATTAATTAGAAAATTAATCCTATTTAGATACTATAAATTAGAGTATCTATTGATTATATAAACTAAGAAAGTATAAAATGAGAAAAGAAAAAAAAAGAAAAACTTTATTACTAATAAATAAGGATTTTAAGTTGACAGATGAGCAATTAAGAGTTTTTGATTTTCTGAGTAATTATGAAAAGATTAGTAATGTTAAATATATAAGTAGAAGAAATTTATCAACTCTAGAATTTAGGAAAAAGTTTGAAAATAAAATTAAAAATTTTGACAATATAATTGTTTTCGATATTTTCCATATTACAATTGATATTAACTATTTAGTTAAAATATTTAATGCTCCAGCCGATTCATTCGGACACCCAGCCAGAAGTATTCGGACAGTTTAAAAGTAGAAATTTTCTAAGTGTAAAATTATATCATAAGTGTCCGAATGTTTTTAAATTTTATTGATTTTTGATCTTAATTTTCTCATTGATTCTCCTTCTAATTCTATCCTATGTGATGAGTGAATTATCCTATCTAAAATGGCATCTGCAACTGTGTCATTATTTAAATAATCATACCAACTTGAAACAGGTAGTTGTGAAGTTATTATTGTGGAATTTATCTCTGTTCTATCTTCTATTATCTCAAATAAATTTGTTGCATCATCTGTTGAAATTGTTGAAGTTCCAAAGTCATCTAAAATGAGTAATTGAAATCTTGAGTACTTTTTTAATAAATTTGTATATGTTCCTGTTGCTCTTGAAATCTTTATCTCTTCAAGAAGAGTAGGAACTCTTATATAATAAACTCTAAATCCATCAATTACTGCTCTATTTCCCAAAGCTTGGGAAATGTATGATTTTCCGGTACCTGTACAACCTGAAATTATTACATTATGATGATTCCTAATAAAGTTCATATTTGATAAATCTTTAATAATTGATTTATCAATTTTTCTTTTTGAAGAATAATCTATATCTTCTAAAGATGCTTGTTTATCTTTTATTTTTGACAATCTTAAATTCACTGATATTCTTTTATTTTGAAGAAATATCTCTTGAGCTTCTAGTAAATTATATACTCTTTCATCAAAGCTTAATTTACTATAATTTGTATCTTCTATTTGTCTTAAGTATGCTGATTTAAATCCATCATATTTTAAATCATTTAATTTATTTATTATTGTAGTTTGATTCATTTTTTAGCCTTTATTCTTAATTTTATTTATAATAATCAGAACCACGAATATTTTCATGATTATTAAACACATTTGATTTTACAACATTATTTGCAGCCACTAAATATAATTTTTTTGATAAAATAGATTCAATCGACTTAACACTTTTTGCATCAATTTTAAGAGCATATGCTAGTGCTAAATTTAACTCTATTTTTCCATAAAGTTTTGCTAATGATAAAATTGCTATTAATGTGCGATACGCTTTTACTGGATATTGTGCTTCATCTAATCTTTTTTCTACAAACTCTTTTGCTTCAACACCTATATTCCTTCCCCAAGATATAAGTCTTTGTGGATTCATCTTCTCATTTTGATATTGATGATTTAATGGCATATGTTCTTTTATAGTAGACGAATCATTTATTTTATATAATCTTGGATGAGTAGCTATTAATTTTGATTTATAATAAATTTCAACTAATGTTGTAGAGTATTTAATTTCTACTTTTTCTTTTAAATATTTAAAAGGAACTGAGTAAAAAGATCTATTTAATTCAACATGGTAATCTATATTAACACTTGCAATTTTTAGCTCTTTATAAATAAATCTATTTGCAGGAAGAACTTCTAAAAACTTCTTTTCATTTTCTTCAAATAAATAAGTTCTACTTTTACCAATCCTTTTTATAATTTTATTATTATAAATATCAAGTAATGGAGATATAGCTTCATTTATCTCATCAACATTAAAGAATGTCTTATTCCTAAATACAGCTAATATCCATCTTTGGATACCTTGTACACCTTGTTCTGCTTTTGCTTTATCTTGGGGTTTTCTTACCCTTGCTGGTTCTATTGCAAAGTTATAATGACGTGAAAGTTCTGCATAATTATCATTAAACACAATTCCTTTTTTATTATTTGAAATTATTGCACTTTTAAGATTATCTGGAACCAGTATTTTAGGAACCCCTTCATAAAATTCAAATGCTTTTACATGGGATTTTATAAAGTCTTCAACTTTTTGAGAAGCTGTTGCATGAACATAGGTATATCCACTTAATCCTAATACACTTACAAATATCTGTGCTTTTATAAATTCTCCTGTTGATAAATCTACAATAGGTACTGTTAAGCCACTATAATCTACAAACATTTTTTCACCTGGAATATATGTTTGTCTCATACTTGGGTTTAATCTCTTTTTATATTTGTAGTAGTATTCTTTAAATTGGCTACACCCATAACCATCAGGATATTGCTCTTTATATTCTTGCCATAGTAATTCAAAGGTAACACCTTTTTTAGCTATTTCTTTATGAATATATTCTACATTTGGGATAGGTCTTGTTTTATAGGTTTTTGGCAAAGATTTTTCAGGGAACAATAATTGATAAATTTCATCTTCATCTAATGTAAGAAATTCATCTATTTTATAGTTTGTAATTTCAAATCTTTTACAATAATCAGCAGCGGTTGAACTTGGGGTATTTAAAGCTCTGCTTATTTGACGATAGGATATATTGGTAATGAATCTTAACCTCAATACATCTTTAATTTTTTTCATAGAAAGTCTCCTCATTTTTTACCCCTTGTTTTTAACAAAGTGTAATTAAATTTTAGAAAAACTTCTACTTTAATTTTCCAGCCGGAAATTAATTAAATTGTCCGAATGTAAATCGGCAAAGTGTACGAATCAACTTCGGCTGAGTGTCCGGATGTTAATCGGCTGGCTGTCCGAATGTGGTCGGCGTATGCAATTTAATAAAGACATTATCTTTATTAAGAACATATATTTTGATATTAGTGAATATTTTAGTCATAGCTTGAAATCAGAAAATGAGGAATTTGAATACCTGCTTTTATCAGATATAAAATATTCACAAAGGGATAATCTAAATGTTTTTTTAAAGAAATCAATTCAAAAAATAGGAAGAGATAATAAAAAAAATGAACATCTAGCTAAAAATAAAGTTTGGAAGTTTGGACGACCAAAAAATAAAAAAGGAGTAAGTCAATTTGATAGAGATAAAGAAATAATAAGATATAGATTAAATTGTGGAAAAGCACCGAATGAAATATTAAAAGACTTAGGCTATGGCAGTATTTCAGCATTAAGACATTTTATAAAATCTAGATATAAAAAAGAATACATTTAATTTTATACTTTTATAGTTACAATTTATCATAAGGAGTCTATTTTATAATCTTTATAGAATAATTATTTATAACTTTAGACTCTTAAATATTAGTATATTTTCAATTATTCTGAAATGAAATTAATAAATACTTAAAAAGGAGTCAACGTGACTGAACAAATTAAGTATTTAGAAAAAAGTATTTCATCTTCTGGTATGGCTAGTAAGATGTATTTAGAAGAAATTATGATGCAAGTATTGGAAGAAATTAGAAGTTTAAATTCTTCTATTAACCTTTACACTCCAGATTTAACAACTCAAAATGGTGTGATTCATTTTTTAGAAATCACAAAAACTACATTTAATACATATATTAAGAATAATATATTTGAAGAAGGTATTCATTACTATAATGAAAAAAACTGCAAGGTATTCTTTGCTGATGAAATTATAAAATTTAAACAATCAGGACAAGTTGGAAGAAAAAGAAAAGATACAAATAAGGATACTTTAGAAGGTCTAAAACAAAGATTAGATATATTTAACGGGTCTAGAAGTGCCGAGGAAGGTATTTTATGAGTGTTAAGATAAGAACAAAAAAAGATAGTGATATTTTATATTTAGATATTCATTATGGAAATGGAAGAAGAATAAGACGTTCTATGGGATTAAAAGATAATTCTAAAAATAGGAAATTATTAGAAAAAAATATTATCCCAGATATAGAAAAAAAGATAAATGAAGGAACATTTGACCCAAACAAAAGAGAAAAAAAAGTTTTTCTTTTGGGAGAATATGCATTGATATGTTTTGAGCGTCATAATAACGATAGAAGAGAACATGTATCAAAAAGAAATTTAATGAATTTCAATAAACATATTCTCCCATATTTTGGGAAAAGAAGATTAGATAGTATTAAATCTATGGAATTACTTGATTGGCAAAATGATAAATTGAAATCATATAAAGAATCAAGTGTAAAAAAATTTAGAGCAATATTCAATCAAATCTTAAGAGATGCATTGTTTGAGGAATTAATTGAGAAAAATCCTTTTGCTCAAGTATTAAAGCCAAAAAAACAAAAGAAGCTTGAAACATCATCAAAAATTAATCCATTTTCGTTGGATGAGGTAAATGATTTAATAAGTAAAGCAGATGGCTATTTGAAAAATTTCATTGCAATATCAGCATTTACAGGAATGAGACCTGGTGAATTATTAGCTTTAAGATGGGATGATATAGATTTTGAAAATGAAACTATTTCAATAAATAAGACAAGAATTCTTGGAAGTGATGGATTACCAAAAACAAGAGCATCAAGAAGAGAAATTGAAATACTTCCAATTGTAAAAAAATACTTTCTACAGCAATATTCTCTTACAAAAGATAATGTTGCTAATCAAGTATTTTGTAGTTCTAACAATAAACCATTTTACAGTCATGATAATATTGCATCAAGGTTTAAAAAATTGTTATCAAAAGATGATAATAGATATTTGTATCAGTTAAGACATACTTTTGCATCAATGATGATAAATGAAGGGGAAGATATTTCTTGGGTTTCACAAATGATGGGACATGAAAATGTTGATATTACACTGAGAACTTATACACATTTTTATAAGTTATCAGAGAATAAAAAGGATAGGAAAAAGCGTGCATTATTCCTAGAAAACGTCTCTGTTTCGTCTCTATCGGATATAGATGTTGCCTAAAGTAGCGTAAACAAGGAGTTTTAGTCGAAAACAAGTATCTTATTCGTAAGATACTAACTCTTGTTTCATTTTTTCTTGATTTAATTTTTTACAAGCTACTTTATAGTGTTTTTTAATTTGTTCTTCGTCTTCTTTTACAAGAGTTTTAATTTCTTCAATTGATTTACCTTCTTCAAAAGCCACAAATACTTTGTACTCTTTTTTAGTAAATTTTCTTTTTAAAATTTCTTGTAATTGTTCATCTGATCTTAACGATCCAACAAGTTTATCAATATGTTTTAATAATGATTGTGTAAAATTCATTTTTTCCCTTTTATTTTTTTAGCCATGATTCAATGGCTTGAATATCGTTGTAAGAAGTTAAATCAAGCATAATAGGTGTAACTGATACATAATTAGCTTTTATTGCTTCAAAGTCGCAATCTTTTTTTTCTGATGGTTTCCAGATTAATGGATGTAATCCAATCCAATAATACTCTTCACCTCTTGGATTTAAATGTCTATGGGTATCATTACCATATTCTCTATATCCAACTTTAGTAACTTTTATTCCATTACACTCATCAGCTTTTATTGGTGGAATATTAACATTTAAAAACTTTCTTTCATCTAATGGAAAGGAATTATCCAATATTTTACTTGCAAGTTCAACAATAACTTTTTTTGCTAACTCAAAATCCCATCCATTTTTTATATCTTCACACTTATCATTACATACTTGAGAGATTGCAATTGCTGGAACTTTATGAATTACAGCTTCCATTGCACCTGCTGCTGTTCCACTATATGTTATATCTTCTCCCATATTTGCACCAATATTTATACCACTTATTACAAGGTCTGGTTTGTAACCTTCTTTAAATAGATTACTAAGAGAAATGAAAATACAATCAGTTGGACTAGCATCATCTATTTTATAATAATCATCTTCTACACAAATCATTCTTAGTGGTTTATCCAAAGTTAATGAGTGACCACAAGCTGATTTATTTCTTGCCGGTGCTACAACAGTTATTTTTGCTATTGGTAATAATGCTTCTATTAAAGCTTTTAATCCAACCGCATCAAAACCATCATCATTTGTTAATAGGATGTGTTTCATGCTACTACATATACTCCTTCTATTTGTTGAATTAAATTTTCAACTTGAGATGTAACTTTAAAACCAGTTTCTAACTCTAAGTCTGCAAGTTTTGATTTTATCAAAAGTTTTAACTCTCTTTTCCCTTGATTATTTGCAACTATATCAAATAGTTTATACATAGTGCTTTCATCATTTGTAAAAGGAAGTGCTATTGTTAATGGTGGCTCTTGGACTTCTTTTTGTTTGGTTTTTACTTTTTCTTTTTGTGCATCTAAGATTGTTTCTATTTTTAAGATATTCATTCTTGTGAAGTTATCATCTTTTGAAATTCTTACTTTAAAGGCAATTGGCTCTTCTAAGTTATAGCTCTCTTTTAACTCTTTTAATCTATCTTCAAAAAGCATAAGCTCAATATTTCCATGTAAATCCATGATTGTTGCAATTCCAAACTTATTACCTTTTTTAGATATTTTTTCAGTAATATTTTCTATTTTCCCAACAAAAATTGCTTGACTACCATCTGCTAGTTCATCAATTTGAGAAGAAAGTGTATAATTTACTTTTTCTAGTTGTTCTCTATATTGATCAAGTGGATGACCAGATACATAAAATCCTAAAGAAGCTTTTTCAAACTCTAATATTTCTTTTGCATTATATTCAGGAAGATGCTCTAACTCTATATCTATTTTTGTAAGTTCATCACAATCTCCAAATAAAGAACCTGTAGCCATTTTTTTTGCCTGTGCTGCTTTTCCTACTGTTTCAACAATCTTTTCTATTTGTTCAAGTAATGCGTGACGTGAATAACCAAAACTATCAAAGGCTCCTGCTTTCGTAAGTGATTCTATTACTCTTTTATTTACTTTACTTCCATCAATTCTTGAAATAAAATCTGCTAAATCAGTAAATAATCCACCTTCATCTCTTGCTTTTAAAATAGATTTAATTGCAACATCTCCAGCACCTTTAATAGCACCCATTCCAAACATTACAACTTCTTCACCATCAATTTTTTTAGCTGAGAATACTAAATCTGATTTATTAATATCAGGTGGAAATAAATCAAGTCCTAGTCTTTTTACTTCATCCACATATTTAACAACTTTATCTGTGTTATCTTTCTCAAGTGTAAGTAAAGCTGCCATAAATTCTGATGGATAATATTTTTTTAAATACGAAGTATAAAATGTTACAAGTGCATAAGCTGCTGAGTGAGATTTATTAAATCCATATCCAGCAAATTTTACGATAAGATCGAAAAGTTCTTCACAGTGAGGTTTTTGATAACCTTTTTTTACTCCACCAACTGCGAATTCTCCTTTTAATCTATCCATCTCTTCTTTAATCTTTTTACCCATAGCTCGTCTAACTAAATCGGCACCTCCAAGGCTAAATCCACCGATAGTCTGTACGATTTGCATTACTTGCTCTTGGTAAACGATAACTCCATAAGTTGTTTCAAGAATTGGTCTTAAAGGCGCATCAAATTCATCGTAGAAGTAGTTAATCTCTGCTCGACCGTGTTTTCTATCAATAAAGTCATCAAGCATTCCTGATTCCATTGGACCTGGTCTATAAAGTGCAAGAACGGCGATAATATCCTCAAAATTTGAAGGTTTCAATCTTTTACATAAATCTTGCATACCATCTGACTCTATTTGGAATAGTCCAATTGTATTTCCAGTTTGAATAAGGTCATAGACACCTTTATCATTTACATCTGTGGTAATGAAATCAACTCTTTTTCCATGACGTTGTTCTATTAGTTTATTTGCTTCTTCAATAACTGTTAGGGTCTTAAGACCCAAGAAGTCGAATTTAATTAAATCCACATCCTCAACGTATTTACCATTATATTGAGTTGCTAGCGTATCAAGTCCTGAGGGTTTAAAAAGGGGTGTTTTTTTCCATAAAGGCTCATTTGAAATAACAACACCTGCTGCGTGTGTTCCTGCATTTCTATTTAATCCTTCAAGCGCTAAAGCATATTCCCAAACTCTTGCTGCTTGTGGGTCTGCATCACAAAGTTCTTTTATTTTTGGTTCTTTTTCATATGAGTTTGTAAGATTTATTCCTAATTCATCAGGAATTAGTTTTGCCATAGCATCTGCTCTTGCATATGGCATATCAAGAACTCTTGCAACGTCTCTAATTACCCCTTTTGCTAAGAGTTTACCAAAGGTAATAATTTGAGCAACGTTGGCTCGACCATATTGTTGAACAACATAATCAATAATTTCCCCACGTCTTGCTTGGCAAAAGTCCATATCAATATCGGGCATTGATATTCTTTCTGGATTTAGAAATCTCTCAAAAAGTAAACCGTAAGGAATTGGGTCAATATCTGTGATCTT
The DNA here is from genome assembly GCF_013177675.1 of Arcobacter acticola. NCBI lineage: Bacteria > Pseudomonadati > Campylobacterota > Epsilonproteobacteria > Campylobacterales > Arcobacteraceae > Arcobacter > Arcobacter acticola. The sequence continues at coordinate 2,890,519 of NZ_CP042652.1, read as the reverse complement.
TAAAGAAAAGGCAACTAAACTTCCAGCCGCTGATCCTCGTCCAGGACCCACTGGAATTCCCATTTGTTTAGCAACTATTACGAAATCCCAAACAATAAGCATATATCCTGGGAATCGCATATTATTAATAATTTCAATTTCAACCTCAAGTCTATCTTTATATTCTTGATGTCTTTCTTCTGGAACAATTTTTAATCTATCTTCTAATCCTATTCGACATTCGTGAATAAATAAAACTTTATCATTTTCAAGAGAATACTCAAGCTCTGGCTCTGGTAGTGTTAAATTTAAATCTTCAGCTTTTTGTCTTGTAAATTTAAAATTGGGAGGAGTAGGGTTTCCTAGTTTTATTTCTAAATTACATTTATCAGCAATCTCTTGAGTTGCTTCAATGGCTTCAGGAATATCTGCATATAATTTTGCAATTTGTTCTGGTGATTTTAAGTAAAATTCATGAACACTATGTCTTAATCTATTTGGATCATCATAAAGTTTATTCATCGCAATACACATAAAAGCCTCATGTGCGTCAGCATCTTTTTGTTCTAAATAGTGAGTATCATTTGTAGCAACTACTTTTATTCCTGTTTCTCTTGAGATTCGTAAGATTTGATCATCAACAAAATGCTGGTCACCAATTCCATGTCTCATTATTTCTAAATAAAAATCATCTTCAAAGATTTCTTTATATTCAAGTGCGACAGCTTTTGCACCCTCATATCCTTTTGCACCATTTTTTACGTTTCTTTCATTTTGTGTGTTTAAATGCCAGTTAACTTCACCTTGTAAACAGGCAGCACTACAAACTAGGCCTTCAGAATTTTCTCTTAAAAGTTGTTTATTAATTCGAGGGTAATAATAAAATCCATGCATATAAGCTTGTGAACTTAAAAACATTAAGTTTTTATAACCTATATCATTTTTTGCATATAAACATAAGTGGTATCTTTGTCTAGTTGTTTTATCTCCTAGGTCTTCACTATTATGAATATATGCTTCCATTCCAATAATTGGTTTTATACCTTCTGCTCTCATTGCATTATAAAAATCAATAGCTCCAAACATATTTCCATGGTCAGTCATAGCAACGCTAGTCATTCCCATTTTTTTTATTTTTTTTGCTAGGGGTTTAATTTTATTTGCACCATCAAGTAGTGAATATTCTGTATGTAAGTGTAGATGGGTAAATTGTGGTGTTTGTGACATAATATAAATCTTTTTGTATTTTTATTTATAGTATATCTAAAAAATGATTTTGAGCCTCTTTAATACCTAAGTTAAAACACTGTTCTAATTCTTTAAAAGTAAAAAGTGAAAAATTTCTAATATGTTTACTCCCTAAATAATAATTAGTATTTTCGAGTGAATGTTTGTGGTTTTCATGTAATTGTTTAAATAAAGATTTTTTTATATTTCTTAATGGATTGAAGTTTTTTGTTTTGATTTCATTGTCTTTAGCGAATAAATCAATGGCATAAATATCATAATTTTTATCAAGTAGTGGACGAATAGGAATGTTATCAAATAATCCACCATCAATTAAATTCATACCTTCATAAGCAATAGGCTTAAATAAAGGTACTAATGCACTTGATGCTAAACATAGGGTAACTGTATCTCCAGAATTGAAATAATGCAACTCTTTTTTCTTTAAATCATAAGCATTTACCCAAATAGGTTTTGGAATATCTTCTAGTTTTTCAATTGGAAGAAGCTCTTTTATGATTTTATTGGAAGAATCTATTTTTAATAAACCATTTCTAAAGTAGTTAAATTTCAAAGCTTGTCTTACATCTTTAGATGAGAATATTTTTAGTTGTTCTTTTGCACTTATTCCACTTGCATGGGAAGCTGATATTATAGCTCCAATAGATGATCCACTATAAGCTTTTATCTCTATTTTATATTCTTCGCAAAAGTCAAGTATTCCTAAATGAAAAGCACCACGTGCTGCTCCTCCACTTAAGGCTAATGCTAGATTATTCGTTGGAATTCTTTTTACTTGAGTTATCATTTTCTAACCAATTTATTATTTTAAATTCACCTTCATATGTTTCCACAATTGCAGTACAAGATTCAACCCAATCTCCACAATTTAGATATTCAATATCTTCAATATCTCTAATTTCTGCTTTGTGAATATGTCCACAAATAATACCATCATATCCTTTGTTTTTTGCATGGGTGGATAAAACAGCTTCAAAATCACTAATAAATGAAACAGATGATTTTACATTGTCTTTTACATATTTTGAAAGTGACCAGTACTTTTTTATACCGATTCTTTTTCTAAGAAAATTTAAAACAACGTTTAAGTGTAGAAGTAGATCATATCCATAATCACCCAAAATTGCTAACCATTTTTTTGTCATGGTAATTGAATCAAAAAAATCTCCATGGGTTATATAATATTTCTTTTTATTTATAGCTACATATTCAAGTTCATTTGCAATACTTACAGAATCTCCTAATAATAAAGGAACAAAAGGTCTTAGAAATTCATCATGGTTCCCTGTAATAAACGTTACTTTTGTTCCTTTTTTAGCTTTTTTTAGAATTTTTTGAATAACATCTGAATGTTCTTGCGGCCAAATCAATTTTCTTTTTATAGCCCAGCCATCAATGATGTCTCCTACTAAAATTAATTGATCTGATTCATTATGTTTTAAAAAATTTAAAAGAACTTTAGCCTTTGAAAAGCGTGTTCCTAGATGTATATCTGATATAAAAATGCTTTTGTATTTCATAAGGGCATTTTAAATCCTTTTGATTACAATTGAATAACAAAAATTTATTTATTAATAATCAGCCATTAATAAACCATTTTTAACTTCAGTTGATGTTTCTTCACCACAAAGAATACTTACTATTTCAAGAGCAAATATCATAGCAGTTGCAGGACCTCTTGAAGTAATTACCTTATTATCAATTACAACAGCATCATCTTCGTGGTAACCATTTAGTTTTATTTTTTGCTCAAAACTTGGATAACAAGTGAAATTTTCATTTAAAACACCTGCTTTATGAAGAGCAAATGGTGCTGCACAAATTGCTCCAATGTTTTTATTTTTTTCTTTAAACTCTTTTAATAATGATTGAACTTTTTCATTTTCTGCAAGAGTAAAAGCATTTGGCAAACCACCTGGTAAAACAATCATATCAAAATCATCAGAATTTATATCTTCAATTTTACAAGCAGCTTCTATTTTCACATTATGCGCACCTATTGTTTGTAAGTTTTCAACAGCTGCTATAGTAACTTCTATATTTGCACGTCTACATACATCAATAATTGAAATTGTTTCAATTTCTTCAAATCCATTTGAAATTGGTATTATAATTTTTGCCATAATTTCTCCTATAATTTTTAAATGATTTTATATTATCTTACTTTAAAATAATATTCTAAATAATATAAGATATAATAATAAAATTAAAGTAGTAAACAATCATTCAAGAGTATCTAAGCTAACTTTAAATAAAATTTAAAGAATTATGAAAAGGGGTTTTAATGTTTAAAAGTGTTCTAAAGTCAAGTATTTTGGCTAGCTCTTTATTGTTAACTGTAGGATGTGCACACAAAAGTAATGATGCTCTTTCTCAAGAAAATGATAGAGTTCAAACTACAAAACAACATTTGGAAGTTGCAGCTGATAATCAAAAATATGTAACTACTCAAAATACACTAGATGCTACTATCTCATCGCTAGCAGCACAAATGATGCAAAATAAGAAAATGGATACAAATAAACCTGTTCTTATTACTTCATTTGTAAGACTTGATCAATTCAAAAAAACAACTGAATTTGGAAGAGTTATAAGCGAAAGTTTAATAAATGAACTTTCAAATAGAGGGTTTAATATTATTGAATTTAGAGGTCAAATGGCTGTTTCAATAAATGAAGAAGGTGAATATTTTATTTCAAGAAAACCCTATGAAATCAAAGGTAGTATCCCAAATACATATGTAGTTGTTGGAACTTACTCAAGACAAGCTGGTAGAATTATGTTAAATGCAAGAGTTATTGATAATATTACTGGAAAAATCATAACAAGTGCTAGATCTACTTACGCACATGGTGTTGCAAATGATTGTATGATGTTTGGAGATTGTGCCCCCGCTAGAACGATTAATATAGTAAAAGAAAGATAATGTCATTATCTTTTTTAAGAGTTTTGAAATTAGTTATAATTTCATCACTCTTTTCACTTCTTTTCACTTCGTGTGCTTATAAAAATCCAATAAACGGAAGTAATAATTTTCACTCTTTAGTTTCAAAATTAGTTGATGATTCTGCTAATAAAATAAAAAAGAATTTACAAGCTGATGATGTTGTTTTAGTTTCTGATTTTGTGAATTTAGATAAATTAAAAAATAAATCACAACTTGGATTTTTATTATCAAGTATGTTAAAAGATAGTTTAGTTTCTTTAAATATAATTGTTAGAGAAGTTGAATTTGGAAAAGAGTTTGAATTTGGTAAATCAGGTTTTAATTTATTAACTAGAGAAAAAGATAGAATACTCTCTGATAAAGTTAAATCACGATATGCAGTTGTTGGAACATATTCAATTACAAGTAGAAGTTTAAATGTTTTTATTAAACTAATAGATATAAATACAGGATATATCTTATCTTCTTCATATGCAAGAACTGATATTGATGATGAGATTTTAGGACTTGAAGGAAATAGTGAAGGTGGAAGTACTAAAAAAGCTCCAGCTTCAAGACCTTTTTTAGTTTTATAAAATATCTTGAATTAAAAATTGAGGGGTAACTACTCCTCTAAACTCATTTTTACTTATTGATACAATTAAATCTAAATTTTGCGGAATATTGGTATTTGAGTCATTAAATTTTAAAGCTTCAAATATTACACCTTCACAGTTTAGTGTTAATTTTAAGTGATTTTTATCTTTTCCCAATAAATCATATTTTACTAAAGTTGCATTTGATATTTTAAAAATTGGTCTATGGTTTTCTAATCCATATGGTTCAAATTGTTCTATTATAGAGATAAAATCTAAATCTACAGAAGAAACATCAAGTTCTCCAAGTGTAATAGGTTCTATATGTAAATCATCTTTTGAGCTTTCTAATTCTTCATTTATAATAGTTTTAAACTCTTCAAGATTTGAAGCATCTAATGATAATCCAGCTGCATTCTTATGTCCCCCATAACCTAATAACAAATGCTTTGCTTTTGTAATAACATCATATAAATTGATGTTAGCATTAGCTCTTGCACTTCCTTTTGCAATTCCATTATGAATAGAAAAAATAAAAGCTGGTTTTTTATGTGCGTTTGATAGTTTTGAAGCAACTATTCCAATAACACCTTCATGCCAATTTTCACCCCAAACAATAACAGCATTATCATTTTTATCAGTTTTTGAATCAGCTTTTCTTGAAATCTCTTCTTGTAAGGTTTTTCTATAGTTATTTAGTTCATCTAATAAAGATAAAGTTTCATTTGCATTAAATGCATTTTCAGATAATAAAAAAGATAAAGCAACACTAGCATCATCCATTCTTCCTGCACTATTAAGTTTTGGAGCTATGAAAAAACCTATATCATCTGATACTAGGAACTCTTTTGACATAACTTCATTTAGCCTTTTAAAGGCTTCCCTTGAAGAGGTTTTGATTTTTTTTAAACCTTGTTTTACTAAGGTATAATTTAAAGCAGTCATTGGCACTATATCTGCAATTATTGCAACACAAAGTAAATCTAAAAACTTAGTCATATTTATATCTAAGTTTAACTCTTTTTTTATAGCTGCACATAAATACCAAGCAACTTGCGCTCCGCAAATATCTTTAAATTCAAAGTTGCAGTCATGTTGTTTTGGATTTATAATAGCAAGTGCAAGAGGTATTTGAGTCCCTACTGTGTGATGATCTGTAATGATTAAATCAATATTTTTTTCTTTTAGTTTTACAGATGCCTCATATGCTGAAATCCCATTATCAACAGTTATTACTAAACCATCATCTATTAAATCAACTATTTTTACAGAAAGACCATATCCATGTTCAAAACGATTTGGAATAATATGATTTACTTTTACGCCAATTGTATTAAAAAAATCTAGCATAATAGTAGTTGATACAACACCATCTACGTCATAGTCACCTACAATTGTAATAGTTTCTTTTTCTAAAATGGCTTTTTTAATTCTTTTAGTTGCAATGTGGATATCTTTAAAGTTATCAGGAGAAGGAATATCAGCAAGTTTTGAATAAGGATTATTCAAATGTCTTGCTGAAAGTAGTTCAAAAAGTCTATTCTTTGTTATTTTAGACATTATTTATTTTTAACTGCTTGTTTTACGAACTCTAAAATAATTGGATTTGGTGTTTCTAAATGAGAAGTAAATTCAGGATGGAATTGAACGCCTACAAACCAAGGATGATCTTTTAATTCAACAGCTTCAATTAAACCATTTGATTGACCTGAAATTATCATTCCTGCTTTCTCTAATGCTTCTTTATATGCAGGATTTGCTTCATATCTATGTCTATGTCTTTCAAAATAAACATCATTATTTCCATAAGCTTTTTGAAGATGTGTACCTTTTAATGGCTCAAATGGATATTCTCCAAGTCTCATTGTTCCACCCATTGGTGATTCATGTGTTCTTAGTTGAGTATCTCCATTTTGGTCCATAAATTGATCAATTAAATAAATCAATGGGTTTTTAGTATTAGGATCAAATTCAATAGAGTTTGCATCTTCAAGTTCAAGAACATTTCTTGCAAATTCAATAATTGCTAGTTGCATACCTAAACAAATTCCAAGATAAGGAACTTTGTTTTCTCTTGCATATTTAATAGCTGCTAGTTTTCCTTCAACACCTCTGTGTCCAAATCCACCTGCAACTAATATAGCATCAGAGTTTCCAATAATTTCATAAGCTCCTACATCTTCGATTCTCTCACTATCACACCAGTGGATATTTACTTTTGTATTTAAGTGTGCGCCTGCGTGAATTAATGCTTCAATAAGTGATTTATATGATTCTTTTAAATCTAGATATTTCCCAACAAATGCAATTGTTACTTCAGATTGAGGAACTAAAATGTTTTTAACTAAAGTATCCCATTTTTCCATATTTGGTTTAATTTTGATATTAAAATGCTCTGATAATGGAGTTAAAATACCTTCTTTAATGAATTGTAAAGGAACTTGATAAATAGATTGTGCATCACCTGCTTCAATAACTGCATTTCTATCAATATCACAAGCAAGTGCAAGTTTATCTTTTAAAATTTTTGGTAATTCTCTTTCTGTTCTACAAACTAACATATGAGGAGTAATACCAATTCTTCTTAGTTCTTGAACTGAATGTTGAGTTGGTTTTGTTTTAAGTTCACCTGCTGCTCTAATATAAGGCACTAAACTTAAATGAATGTTCATAGTGTTTGTTTTTGGAAGTTCATGTCTTATTGATCTAATTGCTTCCATAAATGGTAAACCTTCAATGTCTCCTACTGTTCCACCAAGTTCAATAATTAGAAAATCATTATCATCTGTTGCTGCATAAATTCTTTCTTTAATTTCATCAACAACATGAGGGATTACTTGAATAGTTTTACCTAAGTAACCACCTTCTCTTTCTCTTTTAATTACACTTTGGTAAACTTGTCCTGTTGTAAAACTATTTTTTTTAGTTAAAGTTTTATCAATAAATCTTTCATAGTTTCCTAAGTCAAGATCTGTTTCAGCTCCATCTGCTGTAACAAAAACTTCACCATGTTCAAGTGGACTCATTGTTCCTGGATCTACATTTAAGTATGGGTCAATTTTAAGCATACTTACTTTGAATCCTGATTGTTTTAAAATAGTTGCAATTGATGCCGAGGTAATCCCTTTACCAAGTGAACTAAGAACTCCACCTGTTACAAATATGAATTTAGTCATTAATAGTACTCCATGAAAATAGTTAATAAATATATATCGCGATTATAGCTAAGCTTTGTTGATAAGTAAGTTAAGTAAGTTTGAATATATGGGAGAAGAAAGCTCTTATCCCATATGAAGTTATTTTAGTTTATCTGCTCTTGGATAGATAAATACTGCTTTTCTAAACACAACAACTTTTTCAGGGTCTTCTTGTGCATAAGCTTTAAGAGTCACTGTAATTGGTGTATCTTTTGATTTATCATTTACTAAAACTTTATCAGTTTCAAGAATTACAACTTTTTTTGCAAGTTTACCTGGACTTAAAGTAAATGGTTCAAATCTTGTAATTTTAATATCTGGGTTATCAGTTATTTCTAAATTATATGTTAAAGGTTTTGACTCTGTATTTTGGAATAATAATACATAATTATTTGCAACAACATTATCTTCTTTTACTTTATATAGTTGAGTAGTTTTATTAATGTTTAATAGCATATACTCTTTTTCTCCACCCATTACAAATAAAAGTGCAACAACAAGTAAAAGTGCAACAGAATACATAATAGTTGATTTTCTTAGCATTTTAGTTGGAATATCATTTTTAATTGCATTTGTACTTGACCATTGAACAAGGGATGGTTTGCCAAGTTTTCCCATAACTGTAGTACATGCATCAACACATTCTAGACAGTTAATACACTCAAGTTGTAAACCTTTTCTAATATCAATATGAGTAGGACAAACAGTTACACATGCTTCACATGTAGTACATTCATTTGTATCTAGTGGTAAGTCTTTTGCTTTAAAAATTATTTTTTCTTTATTATCATTGTAAATATCTCCGCCTCTATTTGTTGAATAAATAGCTTGGAATGTATCATTGTCATATAAAACTGATTGAACTCTTGAATAAGGGCAAATATAAATGCAGAAATCTTCTTTTAGAAAAATTACATCATAAACTAAAAATGCAGCAATTGCTAAAACGAATCCAATTAAAAAAAGATGCTCAAGTGGATCTTGTAAATAAGCAAAGAAATCTTCAGGAGGAACGAAATACCATAAAAAATCTGCAGCTGCTATTAATGCTAAGCAAGTCCAAATAAGAATACCAATTACTTTTTTTGTTTTATTTTCAGCTTTACTTAAATCAGGCTCTTTTTGTTTATTTTTAATTCTTCTAAGACCTAATAATTTTGTTTCAATTAAATCTCTATAAATTACCCTAAAAATTGTTTGAGGACAGGCCCATCCACACCAAGCTCTACCTCCAAGTGAAGTAGCTGCAAATATTCCTAAAAATAAAAGCATCAATAAAAATGGCATTAAATATAACTCTTGCATATCAAATGCTGTACCTAAAAGGTGTAATTGTTTTTTATCAAAAGATAATAAAAACATATGGTTCCCATCAATTCTGATAAAAGGTAGAGACAATGCAACAACTGTTGCAATAACATACCCTACGTATCTTTTTAGACGATAAGGAGTTTTACTTAAAAATTCATTTGATTTTGTCATTTATAAAACCTTTGTTTATTTTTTCTAATTTTATATAAACTATCCTTATGATTTGCATAAACAAATATAATCTATACTTATATATTAAAAATAGTTAAAACACTATTATCTGGTTAATTTATTGTATAAATCAATTTTTTCTTTTATTTCTTCTTTAATATTTTCAAGACTAATAATATTAAAATTACTTATTATTGGATACTCATTTATACTAGTATCAAATTTTTCTAATAAATCTTTTAAATCATTCGCTTCAATAACAGGAAGGTTTAATTTTTCAATTAATTTCTCATCATAAATTTTATCTTCTCTTTTAAATAAAACAGGTTTATTTCCACAAGCTAATGACTCAAGAGCTGTTTGGAGTGAAGCTGTTAAAAGATATTTTGAATCTTTTATTGTTTCCACATACTCTTCTTCATCAATTACATTTGCAAAATGCTTATCAAATATTTTTTCATTACCTAAGAAGAAATAATGTCCCATTAAAAGATTAATATCAAATTCTCCTGACTTTTCAACCAAAGCTAAAAAGATATTATAATAATCATCATCTCCAAAGAAAATAGTTTTTTCAAGTTTTGGATTTTCTTGTTTTGTATAAATTGAAGTATCAACAACAATTCCTTCAATTTCACTGTCTATTCCATAAAGTAAAGTACAAAATTCTTTCATATCTTTTTTCATATCATCATTTGCTTCAGGAGTATCATAAATTAAGATATCTCTTTTTTGCATAATATTGTGTAAATTTCTTACAACATCAATATTCACATATCTTCTAACACCTAATAAATCTTTTGCAAATGCTCCTGCTCTAAAATCACTAGTACATAAAATTGGGTCAAACTCTTTTAAAAAATTTGCAATCGCAGCACATCTTTTTGTGGCTTCAAGACCAATTGTATGTCCACTTTTTGCGTATAAATAAATTTGCATATAAATCCTCTTTTTTTATTTTTAGATAATATTCAATAAAAATTGATAATAAATTTCACATAGTTGAATATTATTTTAAAAAAGATTATATAACATACTTAATTAAAGCAAATTTTAGATTTAAGTTTAAGTATTTTATTCTTGAGCACAAACTCTATTTCTACCAGATTCTTTTGCTTTATATAATAAATTATCTGCTTTTTTATATATTTCATCTTCTGTTATTTTTTCTTTAGGGCTAATTGATAATAAACCAACTGAAATAGTCACGAAAGAAGAAATAGAATTCTTTTCATGTGGAATTTTCAAATCTTCCACTGCTTTTCTTATGGCATTGGCATAAGTTTTGGATTCTTCTTCTGTTAATTCAGAGAATAAAATCCCAAACTCTTCCCCTCCTAATCTAAAGGCAAAATCTCCAGCTCTTTTACAATAATTATTTAATACTTTTGCAATTTCAAATAAAACACTATCACCTTCTTGATGTCCATAATTATCGTTGTAAAGTTTAAAATTATCCACATCAATCATCATAAATGAGAGTAGTTTTTTATCTCTTTTTGCACGATTAAGTTCATCATGTAATACCTTATTAAAATGACGTCTATTATAAAGATTTGTTAGTTCATCATGTATTGAAATTTCTTCAATTCTTTTTTTATCTGAAATATCATGTCTAATGGAGCTATAACCTATTTTTTTACCATTTTTTCTATCAAACTCTGGATAAATAGTTATTTCAACCCAATAAGATGTACCATCTTTCTTTTTATTTTTAAGTTCACCTTTCCAAACAAGGTCTTGGCTTATTGTTTTCCATAAATCATCATAAATCTCTTTTGGCATATCTTCATGTCTTACAATATTATGAGTTTTAGAAATGAGTTCTTCTTTTGTATATCCACAAACTTTGCAAAAAGCACTAGAAACTTTTGTTATTACACCCTTTAAATCCGTTGTAGAAAAATTTATATTTTGATCCATTATTTCAAGATAATTTGACAATTCATTTACTTTTTCATTAAGAGAATCTTGAAGCATGTATAATTTTAAATGGGTTTCAACTCTTGCTAAAAGTTCTTCTTTTGAAAATGGTTTTGATATATAATCGACAGCTCCATGTTTAAATCCTTCAACAATACTTTGTGCATCACTTTTTGCAGTTAAAAATATAAATGGAATACTTGTTGTTTCTTTAGATGATTTTAATTTAGCTGCAACTTCATAACCATTCATTTGTGGCATATTTATATCAAGTAAAATTAAATTTGGTTTTGCTTTTTCTATCATACCTAACGCCATCATTCCATTGGTTGCTATTCTTATTTCATAAAGATTGTGTAAAATTTCTGCTACAAGGTTAATATTTGCAGGCTCATCATCAACAATTAAAACTACTTTTTTATTCAAGATAATTCTCCTATAATTTTTTCTAGAATGATTTGCGTGTTATCATAATCAAAATTTGATAGATAACTATCTAGTTTTTTTGCTATTTCTTCATTGGTTACTTGTGTAACTTGGTCTAGAATTAAATCTTTTCTATTTTGAGTAATGAAGGCACCTTTTTCAATATCATGGCTTAATTCTTTAATCTCTTTTAATATTTCATCTTTTGAAAAATTGTTAATATTTTCTTTTTTCACAACTTTTGAAGATGCTTTTTCATTTATTGATTCTATAACAATAGTTAAACTCTCTTTTAATTTAGGTAAAAGTGCTATTTTATTTTCTATATTATCACTTGTATAAATTTCACTACTATATTTATATACATCAGTAAGAGATAAGTTCCCACTTAGGCCTTTTAGATTATGCATTAAAGAGTTAAATTCGTCTGATTCTATATTTAAAGAATCAAGTTCATTTAGGATATCTTTTTTATCATTTGCAAAATTCATTAACATTTTGTATGAAAGCTCTTTATTATTATTTAATCTATGAAAAAGGTCTTCCATACTTACTCCATCAATAGAAACTTCTAATTCTTCACTAATGATTTCATTTTCAATATTTGCAACTTCTTTTACACTTGTTTCTAAATATTTAATAAGAACATTTTTTAATTTTTCAATATCAATAGGTTTAGCTAGATGCTCATTCATACCAGCTTCTTGTGTCATTTTTAAATCTTCTTTCATAACAGCTGCACTTGATGCAATAATTGGAATATCTAAATTAAACTTTCTTATTCTTCGACTTGCTTCAAATCCATCCATAATAGGCATTTGCAAATCCATAAAGATAATATCAAAATGCTCTTTTTTTACTTTTTCTACTGCAATTGCTCCATTAATTGCTGTATGAACTTCTAATCCAAAATTTTCTAAGTTTTGTTTTGCTACTAGTTGATTTATTTCATTATCTTCGACTAATAATGCTTTTCCTGTTGCAGAAAGTTTTTCACTAGATTGCTTTTCTTCTAATTTTATATCACTATTATCAACTAAAATATCAAGTAATGAATATGAACTAAAAGGCTTTACTAGAAGTTTACTTATTGGTATTCCTGATTTTTTTGCTGCACTTATTAGCTTATCTTTTTTATTAAATGAGCTTATAATAACAGTTTTTATGTCTTTTTCATGATAAATTGAATCAACATTTTTTGCAAACTTGATTCCATCTTCTTCTGGAAGTTCCCATTCTGTAATGATATAATCAACACTTTTTTGCTCTAAAATTTTTAACGCGGATTCTGCATCATTACAAGAAATAGTTTTTAAAGAGAACATTTCTAATGTTTTCTCGATATTTTGTCTGATTTCTTCATGATTATTTACTAGCAATACTAGTTTATTTTTTAAATCTTGTGATAAAAATTTATAATCTTGTTCTTTATATTCAACAATAGAAGTAAAACTAAAAGTACTTCCCTCATCTTCAATACTTTCTACCGTAATTCCACCACCCATTAGATTTGCTAATTTTTGAGAGATAACCAGTCCTAATCCGCTTCCTCCATATTTTCTAGTATTAGAAGTATCTACTTGAGAAAAATCTTGAAATAATTTATTTTGCTTTTCTTTTGATATACCAATACCTGTATCTTTTATATTGAAGTTTAATTTCATAGTATTATTATTTATCTCTTCTAGTTTTACATTTATATTAACATACCCTTGAGATGTGAATTTAAGTGCATTTCCTACTAAATTAATAAGAATTTGATTGATTCTAAAAGGGTCTCCTATTAAGTTGTTATGAATAGCAGGATCAATAGTACAATCTAAATCAATACCTTTATTTTGAGCTTCATATATAAATAAGTTAGAAACTTGATGTAGCATTTTGTCCAATTCAAATGCAATATGTTCTAATTCAATTTTATTAGCTTCAATTTTTGAATAATCTAGTATGTCATTGATTACATGTAATAACGCTTCCGATGATACAATTGATTTTGTAAGATAATTTTTTTGGATATCTGTTAATTGTGTTTCTAATAAAAGATTAGTAAGACCAATAATACCATTTAGTGGTGTTCTGATTTCATGTGACATATTTGCAAGAAATTCACTTTTTGCTTTTGAAGCATTTTCTGCTTGTTCTTTTGCTTTGATTAAATTTTCTTCTAACTCTTTTTGTTCTGTTATATCTATAATATAACCTATGAAATATATTATATTTCCATTTCTATCTTTTTGAGTTACAGTGTAATCTAATACCCATTTTATTTTATTATCTTTTGTGATTATTCTATATGGTTTGTGTGTAAAGAAATCTTTATTTTCATTTTCTGCATCTTTAACTTCTTCTATTAGAGTTGCTTTGTCATCTTGATGTATACAAGATATATATTTTATTTTTTCTGATGTGAAATCTGTAATACTATAAGCAAGTAGTTTTTCTACACTATTTGAAACATATTCTATATCCCAATGTTCATTATTTTTCCATTTAAATAATACTGAATCACCCTTATCAAATAAAGATAAAAGAGTATTTTGTTCATATAACAAATCTTGTGCTTTTTGTTTTGCTTCTATTAGAATCTTTTCTTTTTCTTTTTGTTTTGTGAGATTATATTTTGTACCATATATTTTATCTGGATTCCCATATATATCATAAGCAACAAAATAATTAACCAAAACTTTAAGTATTTCTCCATCTCTTCTTTTTATGTCATGCTCAATACTCTCTTGATATTCTTTACTTTTTGTTAAGGCTGTTTTTATTTCATTACGTATGATTTCTTGGTCTTCTTGAAGAATAAATCTTTGTAAATATTCTTCTACTGTCATTAAATATCCACCTTCTTTTTCTACATTTGTATTTAAGAAAGTAAAAAATAAATCATTAAACGTAAAAATATTTGTTTTAAGATTTAATTCCCAAAATGCTAAACCTGATATTTGTGCTGATAATTCTAATTGTTTTTGATATTTTTTATATTCTTCTTGGGCAATAACATCATTTGTTACATCAATTCCAACAGTAATTATATATTCAGGTGTGCCATTTGAATCTTTTATTAATTGATTTGACCATTCAAATATTTTTTCTTCACCAGAGCTTGATATCCAAGAATTCTTCTTTTTCTCTGTTAAATTATTTTTTTTGCTTCTTTAATAATGTTTGCAACTTTTTCTCTCATATCTTCTGGAATAAATTTTTTCCAAAAATATGGTTCTGCTGATATCTCTTCTTGAGTATGTCCTACAAATTTTTTTCCATATTCATTGAGTTTTATCATTACACCTTTCATATCAATTAGTGCGATAATAGCATTTGTATTATTTAAAATATTTTCAATAAGTTTTTTCTCAAAAAGCATATCTTTTTCTAAAATCTTTTTCTCAGTAATATCATTTTGAATACCAATATATCTTTTGATATTATTCTTTTCATCTAAAATAGGAGTTACTGATAAACGGTTCCAAAATGTTGTGCCATCTTTTCTATAATTTAAAAGTTCACATTCAAAAGGAATTAGTTTTTTAAGATTTTCTTTTATAAAAACAATAGATTCTATGTCCGTATCTTTACCTTGTAAAAAGTTAGGTTTTTGTCCGTATATTGATTCTCTTTTATAACCAGTTAGTTTTTCAAATGCCTTATTTGCATAAATAATTTCTTTATAGCTGTTTGTAACCATTACTCCTTGGGATACATTTAATAATGCATCATCTTTTAGAACTTCAATTTCACCTTGTCTTTTTACAAGTAATGCTATTAAAAAAGTAATTGCAAAACCTAATAAAGTAAAAATCAATGAATATATATTTTGTTGATTGTCTAAAAATGAATCTTTTGCAGTAATTTCAAATGTCCAAATATGACCATCAAGTTCTACTTGAACAGTTTTATTAAATGTTTTATTTTCTTCTGTTTTGGTATTTGAATTTAGTAAAAGTGAGTTTTCATTTTTTTCTTTTCCATCATACATTTTTATATCAAGCATTTCAAGAGAGTCACCAACTGCTCCATGAATAAAATCTTTTGTACGAAAAACTGCATAAACAAAACCTTCAATAGCTTCATATCTTTGTTCTTTATTTTCTAAAGGATAATTTTTCTTATAGTGAGGCGTATATAATAAAAAACCAGATTGTTCATCTTTTCCATTTTCTTGAACTAATCTTACTTTATTAGATAAGGAAGGTAATCCTAATTCTATAGATCTACTCATGGCATTACGACGATTTTCTTCAGAAAACATATCGTAACCAAACGCTCTTTGGTTTCTTTGATCAAAGGGTTCAAGATAGATTATTGATGTATATAAGTCTCTTTTTCCTTCTGGTTTTATTTTATAATTAGGGAATCCTTCTGCTTGGATGTCTTGCATATTTTTTTCTAATTCATTTTCTCTTAAAACTAAACTATAACCTAATCCTTGAATTCCAGGGAAAAGTTCTTTTAATTGAAGTTTATTTACAAAAATATGCCACTCATCTCTTGAAACATGATGTGAAGCTTCGAAGAAGCTCACTCCACTGTATAGGATTTCTCTATATGTAGCCATTCTATTATTGATTTGTTGGATAACTTTTTTTGTAAGGGAGTTAAATTGAATTTGTTCTTTTTCTAGATTGTTAGTATATGTATGGTAACCAAAGATTAAACTACTTAATATACCAACAAGAAGTATTAATAGATAAATTCTTTTGTAAACATAATTCATATATAACCTTTTGTAGTATTTGATAAATTATTAAATAGCTTTTATTATAGCATTTATAAATAATAATTCACTTTTGGTTAATTTTTAGAGATAAAAAAATACTCCAATCCACTAAAAACAAATTTTTAATAATAATCCTAAAGTAGTATCTAAATCCCATCTGTTTTCTAATAACTGATTTTTGATAGATTTAACTTTATTTAGGTGTAGAATATTTATAACAAAGCTTCTTAATATTGTCATAGTCATTGGATTTATATTTGCAGTATGTAAATCTTCATAAAGTGATTTATCTTTATAAAAGTGCATTGTCTCCACTTTCCAATGATTGAGTTGAAGATTATGGAAAAATTCTGCACTATTTTTAAAGTTTGCAATTGCAAATGATGTTGTTACTATTTCTTTTATCTCACCTGTTTTTTTATTATTTGAGTATATTGTTTTATCAATTTTAATTATAGTTTTTATATGTGTCATTCCATTATGGTAAAAGCAACTATCATTTGTAAAAGTAGACACTTTTCTTTGAACAAGATATTTACTTTCTTGTTTTAACGAAGATATATAGATATCTGTAGGTATTTGTGTATCGGATATTTTAATAGCTTTTTGCAAAAGCTTTTTTTGATTTCCTTTTAATTTAGAATAATACTTATTATCATTTGTCTTTTCAATTTTATCAAGTGTTTTTTTTACTATTCATAGCATCAAAGGTATATATAAAGCTATCATCTAATTCATCAATAAGTTCTCTTAATGCGGGTACTTCATTTGATTTTTCTACAATTTTTTATGAGCTAATATTATTCCACTATTTGCTAATACTGCATTTAGTACTTGTGTTGATTGTTTTGCATTTACACTACTACCATTCATAACTTTACCATCAACAGCTAATTGTGGTAAATTAGAAGTATCAACCAATTCATTTATCCATATTCTAAAAACTTTTTCTAACTCTAGATAATTAACTTCAGCTAAAATCTCTGCAATAGCACTTCTTCCTGGTGTTTTTATAAACTCTACACCTAAAAGTTTTTTAATTTTATCATCTTGAATATGCTTTGTAATCCATACCCATATCTCTTTATAATTAACTGCTCCCATTAATTGTGCAATAACTGACAAAAACAAAATATGTTCCAATTTATGAAGTTTACCTTGACCTTTTCTATGATCTGGTATCTCACCTAATAGTTGCAATAATCTATTTTTAGAAGCTATTTCCTTATAACCTTTTTTAGATCTTTTCTCTGCTAATTTCTCTCTAAATCTATTTGCCATAATATCTCTTTTTTATGCTTATTATAGCTGATTTTATCTATTTACTTAATTAAGAGTTTTTGGTGGATGAGGATAATAAAAAAAGGACATTTAGAATGTCCTTTTTTTAAAATAAGTATTAAAAATATTAGATGTTTTGGTTTCTAATATTTATATTTAAATGAATAATATCAAGTGCAGCAGGTGTAATTCCTGATATCAAACTTGCATTAAATAGTGTTGGAGGTCTATGTTTTTCTAGTTTTTCAATTACTTCATTTGATAATCCAGCTAAACCTTTAAATGAGAAGTTCTCAGGAATAGCTGCTTTTAACATTTTTTTCATTTTTTCAATTTGTTTTTGTTGTTTTTGAATATATCTATAATACTTAGCTTCAATAATAATCTGTTCTTTTAAATAGTCATCAACGTTTGCTAAAGAAGGAACTAATTTATCAAATTTAGGTCCATCAATTGTATTTCTTCCAATTAAATCTATAAGTAAAACTTTATCATTAATTTTTTCTTCACCAATTGATTCAAGTAATTCTAAAGTCTCTTTTTTAGAAGTTAGCCATTCTCCTGCCATAAATTCAATTGCTTCGTCTAAAACTTTTCTTTTATTTTCAACTTTTGCTAAAACTTCATCAGAAATAAGTCCTAATTTATGACCATATTGCGATAATCTTAAATCAGCATTTTCTTCTCTTAAAAGAAGTCTATACTCAGCACGTGATGTGAACATTCTATATGGTTCATTTGTTCCTTTAGTAACTAAATCATCTATTAGAACCCCAATATATGCTTCATCTCGTCTTAAAATAAATGGCTCTTTACCATCAATTGCAAGAGCTGCATTAATCCCTGCCATTAATCCTTGAGACGCTGCTTCTTCATAACCTGTTGTTGCATTTATTTGACCTGCATTATAAAGGTTTTTTATTTTTTTAGTTTCTAATGTATGTTTTAATTCTGTAGGATCTACATAATCATATTCAATAGCATATCCATATCTAATAATTTTAGCATTTTCAAGACCTGCGATTGAATGAATCATATCTTTTTGAACATCAATAGGTAAAGATGTACTTAATCCATTTATATAATATTCACTTCCCATAGCAGTTTGTGGTTCTAAAAATAATTGGTGTCTATCACGTTCTGCAAATCTATTTACTTTATCTTCAATACTTGGACAATATCTTGGTCCTAGTCCTTCAATTTGACCTGTAAAAAGTGGTGCTCTAAAGAAATTAGATGAAATCTTTTCATGAGTTTTTAAATTTGTATATGTGATATAACATGGATACTGAACGGGTGCGAATTTTGATTTATCAGTTCTAAATGAAAATGGACTTGGATTAACATCTCCACCATGCATATCCATTACTGAAAAATCAATAGAGTTTGCATCAATTCTAGCAGGTGTTCCTGTTTTTAATCTTCCAACATTTAATCCTAATTCTTTTAATTGAATTGATAATGTACTTGATGGTAATTCCCAAGCTCGTCCTGCATCATATCTATTTTCACCAATATGAATAAGTCCTCTCATAAAAGTACCTGTAGTAATAATTACCTTATGTGAAGTGAATTCTTCTGTTAGTTTAGTTTTTACACCATAAACTTCATTTCCATTTTTTACTAAAAGAGAAGATACTTCATCTTGATATACTTCTAAATTAGGAGTATTATGACAAACTTTTCTCATATACGCTCTATATTTATCCATATCAATTTGAGCTCTGCTTCCTTGAACTGCTGCACCTTTTGAAGCATTTAGTATTCTAAATTGAATACCTGTTGCATCTGTGCAAAGTCCCATTTCTCCACCAATTGCATCTAGTTCTCGAACTAAATGACCTTTAGCAAGACCACCAACTGCTGGATTACAGCTGGCTGCTCCTATTTGTTCTACTAACATAGTAATTAGAAGGGTCTTTTTACCCATTCTAGCACTTGCTAATGATGCTTCAATACCTGCATGACCACCACCAACAACGATTACATCATAATCCATATTATTCCTTATATATTTTTTTCGTGATTTTATATTTGGGAAATTTCTTAGATAAATGTTTTCTTCCACTTATCTAAGAAATTTATTAAAAGTAGTTAAAATTAGCTTCTTAACATTTTTTAGATATTATACCTAAATTTTATCAAAAGGTTTTTTAAGTGTTTACAGGACTTATAAGAGAGATGGGAAAAGTTGTTAGTTTTCAAAACAATTATTTAACATTAAAAGCAAAATATAATCCAAAAATTGGAGATTCTATTGCAATAAATGGAGCATGTTTAACAGTTGTAAAAACTTCAAAAGATACTTTTACTGTTGAGTTGTCACCTGAATCTCAAAATATCCTTGCAATGGAAAACTATAAAGATGAGGTTCATATGGAACCTGCTATGATGATGGGAGATAGATTTGAAGGACATATAGTTCAAGGACATGTTGATTGTTTAGGAACTATAAAATCTATTAAACAAAATGGGAACTCTACAGATTTTTATGTGTCATTACCAGCTGAGTATTTAAAATATGTTATTCCAAAAGGAAGTATAACCATAGATGGTGTTTCACTTACTGTTAATGAAGTTTTAAAAGATTCTTTTAGACTTACTATTATTCCTCATACTGTAAAAAATACACTATTTTGTAGATATAAAATAGGAACTAAAGTAAATCTTGAAACAGATATGTTTGCAAGATATATTTATAATATGTTTAAAGGTGGAAATAAAAAAGAAGATATGTCATGGGATGTGGTAGATGCTATAATGGCAAGATATTAAAATAAGTTTTAATTAATAGTTTTAGAATATGTAAGATTTTAGCTTAGTTTTCTAATCTGAAATCATTTAGTTAATGGCTTTTTTTCTGTAGCTTCTTTTTTTTCTGTTACTTCAACTTTTTCAATAGTTTTAACTTCTTGATTTACATTTTTATAAACATAAAAATATTTCTTTTTTAATACATTTACATATGGTTTTACTGTAGCTATTTTCATATCAGGTAAACTTGTAACTTCCATAATTCTTCCTACTTTTAAACCTTCAAAAAAGATGTTATCCATACCTGATGTTATAACTTCATCACCTTTTTTTATCTCAGCCCAAATAGGGATATATTTGATTAGAAGCTCTTCTTCACTTGTGGATGCAGTGATTATTCCAGGAGCTTTTTCTTCTCCAATAAAAGTAGCATATGAAGAATCTTTATTTCCATTTAATAAACCAACTGATCTTCCATTTTTATTTACTAAAATACCTGCTGCATAGTTTTCTGTTATTAGTCCTAAAATAGTGTCATCTTCAGGAATTTTATCTAACCAAACTTTTGTAAAATCATTAAAATTTACATAAGATAAAACTTTTACTAGTTCAATTTTAGGTTTTGATTGGTTTAAATCAACATTTACTAAAAATTCTTTTACAGCATTTAATTGTTTTTGTGCACCATTGTATAGTATTTTGTACTCTTTTAATTCATTATTCTCAATAGTTAATTCTTCTATTTTTTTTGCTTGATCAAAATGTTTTTCTACACTACTTGAAATACTTATTACTTTATTGATATAAGATACTTTAATATCATTAAAAAAAGAGAATTTTTTTACTAGTAGTTCATCTACCTCAAAGAGGTAAGATAAACTAGCTATTATAAATAGTAGTACAAAGATGAATTTACGCATTAGTTATTAGTTTAAGTAACTCTTCTTGATCTAGAACTTGGCTTGTTCCGTATGCAACTGATAATAAAGGTTCATCAGCAATTCTAACAGGTAGTTTTATAATATCTGCTAGGTAAGTGTCTAGTCCTCTGATTAAAGCACCACCACCTGTAATAATAACACCATTATCAACAATATCACTTGCTAAGTCAGGAGGCATATTTTCTAATACACTTTTAATTGCAGAAACAATCTCTTTTAGAGGTTCTTTTATTGCAATTCTAACACCTTCACTTCCTAATTCAATAGTTGAAAGTAATCCAGAATTATCTCTTCCTTTTACTTTCATTTTAAGTTCAGTTTCTAGTTTAACAGCAGTTCCAATTTCAATTTTGATATTTTCAGCAGTTCTTTCACCAATAAATAAATTGAAGTTTTGTCTTACATGTTCGATAATTGATTTATCAAATTTATCACCTGCAACTTTTATTGATTTACAAAGAACTAATCCGCCAAGTGAAGTAACACCAATTTCAGTTGTACCACCACCAATATCAACAACAACATAACCAGCTGGATCAGATACAGGAATTCCAGCACCAATTGCAGCTGCCATTGGTTCTTCTACTAGATAAACTTCTCTAGCTCCTGCGCTCATTGCTGATTCTTCAACGGCTTTTTTCTCAACTTGAGTAATACCATAAGGAATACAAATAATAATTCTTGGACGTATAAAAGATTTTCTAGAATGTGCTTTTTCAATAAAATATCTAATCATTCTTTCTGTCATTTCAAAATCGGCAATAACACCATCTTGCATAGGACGAACAGCTTGAATATTTAAAGGAGTTTTCCCAATCATTTGTTTAGCTTCTTGACCAACAGCTAAAATTCTATCTCTACCATTTCTGTCTTTTTGAACAGCAACAACAGAAGGCTCATTTATAATGATACCTTTTCCTCTTACTGAAACAATTGTATTTGCTGTTCCCAAGTCAATTGCCATATCATTTGAAAAGAGACCTATTAATTTATCTAAAAACACTTTTATATCCTTTTTATGCTACTTTTGGTTCTTTAGTTTTAAGAACAACTTCTTTTGAAATTGTAATAGTTTTATTTTTGTATTTTGGAAGATCAAACATAATATCTAACATAATATCTTCTAAAATAGATCTTAATCCTCTAGCTCCTGTTTTTCTAACAATTGCTAATCTTGCTAACTCTTTTAATGCATCTTTTTCGAACTCTAATTTTACATCATCCATTTCAAAAAGTTTAATATATTGTTTTATCAAAGCATTTTTAGGCTCAGTTAAAATATGAACCATATCATCTTCAGTAATTTCATTTAATGTAGCAACCATATGAAGTCTTCCAATTAATTCTGGAATTAAACCATATTTTACTAAATCATCTGCTTCAACTTTTGATAATACTTTATCGTGGTCATTTTTACCTTTTTTATCTTGATTAAATCCAAGTACATTTGCACCTTCTTTTTTCTTGATAATATCTTCTAAACCATCAAATGCTCCACCACAAATAAATAAAATATTTGTAGTATCAACTTGTAGTGCATCTTGACCTGGGTGTTTTCTTCCACCTTTTGGTGGAACATTTACAACAGAACCTTCAACAATTTTTAATAAAGCTTGTTGAACTCCTTCTCCTGAAACATCTCTAGTAATAGATCTATTTTCACTCATACGTGCAACTTTATCAACTTCGTCAATAAAGATAATTCCACGCTCAGCTTTTTTGATATCACCATCAGCTGCTTGAACAAGTCTTGTTACAACATTCTCAACATCATCACCAACATATCCAGCTTCTGTTAAAGATGTAGCATCTGCAATTGCTAATGGAACATCAAGATATTTTGAAATCGTTTGTGCTAATAGAGTTTTTCCAGAACCTGTTGGTCCTATTAATAAAACATTTGATTTATTTAACTCTGTATCATCATCAATTTCATTGTGTCTAAAAATTCTTTTATAATGATTATAAACAGCAACAGAAAGAACTTTTTTAGCTCTATCTTGTCCAATTATATACTCATCTAATATAGCTTTTAGTTCACCTGGAGTTTTGATTTTAATCTCTTTTTCTTCAACAGGATTTACTTTTGTTTGATCGTTAATATTTTCAACGTTTCCATTCATAATTTCACTTGCTGCTGTTACACAAGATTTACAAATACAAGCATTATCTCCTGCAATTACAGGATTGTCTCTGCTATCAGTTGCACCGCAAAAATCACATATAATCTTACTCATTTTCTACCTATCTTATTTTCTATTAAAAGGAATACCTCTTTTTGTATTTAATACAAAACTAGCTAATTCTTTTACATATTTATTTTCATCTGTTTCAAGTAGCTCACTCGCTACTTCTTGTAGAGGTCTTCCTGATTCGAATAATTCTTTATATGCATGTTTAATTGCATCTATATCAGCTCTATTTTCAAATCTTCTTCTAAGCCCTGTTAAGTTTAATCCTCTTAACACTGCTTTATTCCCTTCTGCTAAACAAAATGGAGGAATATCTTGGGCAACAGCTGATGCACCACCTACCATTACTTGAGTTCCTAATTTACAGAATTGATGAATAGGTGTTAATCCACCAACTACAACGTAGTCATCACATTCAACATGTCCTGCAAGTGTTGCACCATTTGCAAAAATACAATGGTTACCAATTATTACATCATGAGCAACGTGAGTATATCCCATAAATAAGTTGTTGTCACCAATTCTTGTAACAGATCCACCACCAATTGTTCCTGGATTAAATAGTGTGTATTCTCTTATTTTATTATTGTCACCAATAATAAGTTCAACATCTTCTCCATTGAATTTTAAATCTTGAGGAATTGAACCGATTGATGCGTGTGAAAAAATATGATTGTTTTTTCCAATTGTTGTTTTACCTGTTATTAAAGTATGAGAATCAACAATTGTGCCATCACCTATTTTTACATCTTTTCCAATAATTGTAAAAGCACCAATAGTGATATTATCACCTAATTGTGCACCTTCTTCAATTATTGCTGTATTGTGAATATTATTCATATTTTCCTACTATTCTTACTTGTCAACAATCATAGCTTTAAATTCTGCTTCTGCACATACTTTTCCATCTACAAATGCTTGACCTTTTAAAACCATAAGAGAGCTTTTCATTTTGATTACTTCTAATTCATAGTCTAATCTATCCCCTGGTCTTACAGGAGTTCTAAATTTAGCCTTATCAATACTCATAAAATAGATAACTTTGTTTTTCATTTCTTCGTCAGTTAAATCTGAACTCTTAAGCGCCAATACACCACCTGCTTGAGCCATACCTTCTAGTATTAAAACACCTGGATAAATAGGATGACCTGGAAAGTGACCTTGAAATGCTGGTTCTGAGATTGATACATTTTTAAAACCCTTAATAGACTGTTTAAGTTCCATTTCTGTGATTCTATCTACTAAAAGTAGTGGGTATCTGTGAGGAAGAATTTCTTGAATTTGCATAATATCTAACATATAATTTCCTGATTTTTTTATTGAATGACAAATATTATATCCAAAAAAAAATTAGTTTTGAATTATCTTTGCAACATTTTGTGAACTTCCATTCTTTAGATAGTCTCTTAGTAATTTAGAATTGTTAAAAAATGATTTTTTATCCAAATTATTATAATCATTTAGTAGATTATCTACAGTCACATTTTCTTGTAAAAATTCACTATGAAGAGCTGATTTCCCCATTTTTTCAAAAAATATATTTGCAAGTCCAATGTAATTTAATTTTACAAATAATTTTCCTATAAAAAAATCAAATCTCTTAGCAATATAAGAAAGTGTAAAAGGAGTTCCAATAAGTGCAGCTTCTAAAGTAGCCGTTCCTGAACAAATAAATGCATATTCAGAATCAATAAGCGCTTCATGTGTATTTTTAGAAATTGTAAACTCTGAAATATCACCATATATTTTTTTAATATAAGCATCATCAAATTTTGCAGGAATTATTAAAACGTACTCTTTATTTGGTATTTTATTTATCAATTCTCTAAAAATTGGCATAAGATTTGTGATTTCTGTTTTCCTACTTCCTGGCATAAAAGCTATTTTATTTGTATTTGATAGTTCTTGTTTAAACTCTTTTATTTCGTCTAAAAGAGGGTGTCCCACATAAGTAAGTTTATTTTTATCACTATACATTTCACCTTCAAAAGGAATTATTGAGCAAAGTTTAGAACAATACTTCTCTAGCTTTGCAACTCTTCCTTTTTTCCAAGCCCAAGCTTGAGGTAAAATATAATATATAATCTCTTTATCTGGATAAGTTTCTCTTAATTTTTTTGCAAGTGGTAGATTAAATCCTGAACTATCCATTAGTAAAACTTTATCGCAAGAAGCTGCAAGTTTTACGAACTCATCTCTTAGTTTAAAAAAAAATCTTAACTTTTTTAAAGCATCAACAAAACCCATAATTGCCAAAGAAGTTAAATCATAAAGAGGATTTCCCAACTCTTTATCAAAAACACCATAAAGTTCAACATCATCACTTAAATATTTTTTTAACTCTTTTAAGTGAATATTTGATGAAGCCTCCATGGCGCAAACTAAAAGTTTCATATAATTTCTTCTTTTATATCTTCATAAGTTTCAGCGTTTATTTCTATCTCATATTTTTCATTTTTTATTTCATCAAGAACAATTAATGCACTTAAATCGTAAGGATTTTTTATAATAAGATTTCTGATTTCTAACTCTTTTTGAAAACTCAAAGGAGAATACATAAGCTCTTTTACATTTTTATATGAAGTATCTGCAAATAGATTAAATGTTGTAATATCAATGATTTTAACTTCATCTCTATTTAAATAGTTGATTCCATCTTTCTCATACTCAATTCTTCCGTTTGTTTTATTTCTATTTATAGTTGAATAACATAAAATATAAGATGGAACAATTTGTTTTGCAACAATTACTTTAGCGCTCATTAGTCTATAATTTAGAAATCTTTGTTTGATGATTTTATAGTTTGCACCTTCCTCTTCTAATTCATTTCTTCTTTTATAAAGCTCAAGTCTTTCTTCAATAGACTCAGGTAAAATTTGATTTGAAATAGGATTAAACATTTCATCCATAATCTTATCTTGAGCAACTCTCTGGGCACTTAAACCAAATAAACAACCACAATAATTTTGTCTATAAAGTGAGTTCTCTTTTACTTTCTGACCTTGAATTTCAGCACCATTTCCAGCTTTGTAGTCTCTATAAATAAACTCTAAACCTGTTAATGAAGATAGGTTATTACCAATCTTTTCAAGTTTTTCTTGAGATTTTTTAGGTGAAATTAAAAGAGTAGTTGTAAATTTATTATGACCTAATTCTTGGGCTTTTTGAACAGTTGTATCAAGTCTATCATCATAACAAACTGTACATCTATCACCTTTTTCAGGTAAATGCTCCATTCCTTTAACTTTTTTTAACCATTCTTCTAGGTTATAAGCACCTTCAATCAAAGGAATACCCAATTTTTTGCATGAGTACTCCACATCTAAATATCTAAGTCTATATTCACTATATGGATGAATGTTAGGGTCATAAAAATAACCTACTAACTTTTCTTCGGGAAATTCTTCTTGTATTCTTTCTAAAAAATAGTGACTATCAACTGCGCAACAAATATGTACTAACAATATAAAACCTTTAATTATATAATTTGCTATAATTATAGTAAAAGTTTTCACAACAAAGGATTAGTCATCAGAAATTTAGCAATTTTTATCATCTTTGCATTTTTATTTGTAGGATGTGCAACAAAAGAAATACAACCTCAAGATACTTCAAGTGCAACAATATTAATTAAAACACCTCAAATGAAGTTTTATGATAAGGGATTTATTTACAAGTTCAAAGATTATACACAAGTTCAGATTTTTACAGCAGGAACGGCAATATTAGATATGAAAATCTATGAAGATAAAGTTTGTAGAAGCACTTTTAAATGTCAAGATTTAAAAACATTTAATAAAGAAAATCTATCTTCAACTTATCCTGATAATTTCTTAAAAGAGTTATTTGAAAGAAATGGAAAAGAGATAACGCATAGAGATAAAGACAACGAGATTTTGATAAAAATTAAAAGAGATTAGTAATTTACTAATCTTTTTTAATATAGCTTTAGATTAAAGCTTTTTAAGTTTTTTATAACCCGCTTTTATAAGCTGTAAAAGTGGTTTTCTATATGAACTAAATACATACTTTTTGATTTCGTATGCTATTCTTCCTTTTACATGAACCAATCCATATAAATTTCCAGCTGCATATTTCCCACCAAGTGCGATTAAGATACCTTCTAGTTTTGGATCACAAGGTGTCATTTTTTTATTTTTTATCATTGCTAAAATATTCTTACCAGCACATGTTCCACTAATTCGTGCAACTGTAACATTTGGAGGCATTATTTCGCCTTTTTTGTTTTTGATTTCGGCAATATCTCCAATAGCAAATATATTTGGATATTTATTTGTTTGAAGATACTCATTTACTAATATTTGACCTCTACCATTTTTATCAACATCTAATTGTGACGTAATTGGTGAAGCTTCAATACCACCTGTAAAGATAATAAATGAGTGATGAATTTTTGTTCCGTTTGATAACTCCAAGTTGTCTTCATTACACTTTAGTAGTTTTGTATTTGTAATTACATTAATTCCTAAAGATTTTAATCTTTCATGTGACATACTAATTAACTGTGGAGTAAGTCCTGGAAGAATAGTATCAGAACTACTTACAAGTGAAATTTTTAGATTGTCGCAAGAAAAGTTACCTCTTTTGAAGAACATTTTAGAGTTATATGCCATTTCAGCAGCAATTTCAACTCCTGATAAACCAGCTCCAACAACAACTATATGTGTGTCATCACATTGTTTTGCTTCAAATTGGATTTTTTTGAAAAGTTGATTTTCAAAACTTTGTTTAAAAAACATTGCCCAATGAAGTTTTTTAATATCGTGAGCATTATTAAGTCCTGGAATTTGAGGAGGAAAGAAAGTTCTTGTTCCTGCTGCCATAACTAAATAGTCAAATTCTACAATCTCTTGTTCTTCTGTATAGATTTTTTTTGCTTCTTTATCTATTTTTCTAACTTTTAGGTTTTTGTATTCTAAATATGGATGATTCATTCCCATACATAATGTAGTTAAATCAATAGTAACATCAGCAATATTTGATTTGTTCGCGATTAAATCGTAAACTTCAGGCTGTAAATTATGAAAAGTGTGTTTATCTATCAGTGTGATTTTAATATTTTTATTTTTAACTAATTCTTGTAATGCATAAATTCCTGAGTATCCACCACCGATAATTACAACTTTTTCCATATATTTTGATCCTTTGTCTACGTACAATTTTGTCTGTAAATTTACTATGTTTTCTATTTTCGAAATCTATTAACTTATTCTTAGTGAGAATTTTACTCAAAATTTATAGCTCTTCTGTAGCAAGTTTAAATTTACAATATAATTGTATAACACATTTTGATAATAAAACTAAAAATCAAGTATGTTTTTTAATATAAATTAAATATGTTAATAAATGACACTTTATTGTCACTTTTAAAATTAACTACAGACTATTTAAGTAAAATGATAATTAGAATAAAAATTAATAGGATTATATAATGAAATATGTAGGAGCACATGTAAGTGCAAGTGGTGGAGTTTATAATGCACCAATTAATGCAAGTGCAATTGGTGCAAAAGCTTTTGCACTTTTTGTAAAGAATCAAAGACAATGGGCAGCAAAAGATTTTGATACAAAAACATTAGATAAATGGTTTTTAGAAATGGAAAAATGTGGTATTGCTGCAAAACATATTTTGCCCCATGATTCTTATTTGATAAATTTAGGGCATCCAGAAATCGAAGCTAGAGAAAAATCACTTAATGGTTTTATTCATGAGATAAAAAGATGTGAAATATTAAAACTTGATAGATTAAATTTTCATCCAGGAAGCCATCTTAGAAAAATAAGTGAAGAAGAGTGTTTAGATAATATCGCTGTTTCAATGAATAAAGCAATAGATGCAACAAAAGATATAAAACTTGTAATTGAAAACACAGCAGGTCAAGGAAGTAACCTTGGATATAAATTTGAACATCTAGCTTATATTATTGATAAAATTGAAGATAAAAGTAGAGTTGGTGTTTGTATTGATACTTGTCATATGTTTACAGCAGGTTATGATATAAGAACAAGAGAAGCTTATGATAAAACTTGGAATGAGTTTGATCAAATAGTAGGTCGTCAATATCTTATGGGAATGCATATCAATGACTCAAAGCCAGATTTAGGAAGTAGGGTTGATAGACACGATTCTCTTGGCGTTGGGAAAATCGGTTGGGATGCTTTTAAATTTATTATGAATGATGATAGAATGGATGATATTCCACTTGTATTAGAAACTATAAATGAAGAAATTTGGGCACAAGAAATTCAAGCTTTATATGATTTGGTAGAAAAATAGATTTTAAATGGAATGATTTGTGTATAGAGTATAAAAACCTTTAAGGCAATTTATATGAAAAATAAAACAAAAATTCCATTTGATCCAAATAACTTTGATACTTCAATAACAGTAAAAGAGTTAACAAATAAATTTACTCATCTTTTAGATTTAGATTATAAAAAAATTAGTTTAGCAAATGAAATTATTCCTTTAAATTACGAAATAATTTCAAAAGATTATGTTGATTTTACTTCAAGTAAAATTGAAGATTATTTTCACTTTGAGGTAGATGCTGTAATATAAAAATAAAATTTATTTTTATATTACAGTTTTTGAGTAGTTTATTGAATCTTCTAAATTATCAAAAGTTTTTAAATTTATATCATCAAATTCAAATTTTGCTTTAGTTAATTTTTTTACAATTCTTGCATTTAAACCAGAAAAAATAAGCTTTTTATTTTTTCTTTTAAAATTATCTACGATTGATTTAAGAGCAACCATTGCAGTCATATCAATCATAGTTACATTTTGCATATTTAAAATCACCACATCTGTATCTTCATTTGCATTTAGCAAAGTTTTCAAAGCATTTTGAGCAGCTCCAAAAAACATTGGACCATTTATATCATAAATAGAAATATTTTCAGGGATATTTGGGTGAATAGCAGATGTTTTTGTATTTATAAGTTCAATTGAATATAAATCAATGGTTCTTTTTATAAATAAAACTGAAGCTAATCCAATACCAATGGCAACTGCAATTTGCATATCAAATAAAACAGTTAAAGAAAAACAAGCCAAAAGAACATAAACATCATCTTTAGGCGCCACTTTTATTATATTTATGAAGTGTTTTACCTCTGACATATTCCAAGCAACTACAAAAAGTAAAGCAGAAAGTGAAGCCATTGGTAAATATGATAAATATGAAGATAAAAATATAATTGAAACTAAAATAAACAAAGAATGAACAATCGAAGATACTTTTGAAGTTCCTCCTGATTTTATATTTACAACAGTTCTAGCAATTGCAGCAGTTGCAGGAATTCCTCCGAAAAAAGGAACAATTATATTTGTAATTCCTTGGCCAATCAGCTCTTTATTTGGATTGGTTTTATTTCCAGTCATACCATCACTAATTACAGCACATAATAAAGATTCTAAAGCTCCTAAGATTGCAATAGCAATACTATGTGGAAGTAGTTTGTAAAATAAATCTAAATTAATATCATCAGTATTTAAATAACTCCATGGCAAAGTAAATTGTAAAGGAATAGGGGGAATTCCATTTCCTTTTAATTCTCCTATTTCATAAGAAAAAGTAGATGCAATTGTTGAAATATTAAGAGAAGGAATATTCATATTTAAAAAAGTTACAATTACTGTTGCAAAACTAAGTGCGATAAGCGCAGAGGGTATTTTACTTTTAGTTTTTTGCCATAAAACCAATAAAAAAAGAGTGAATAAACCTGTTAATAATTCTGCTGTATCAAAAGTATGAAAAGAGTTAAATAGTATAATAATTTTATCTATATAAGAACCACTAAAATTTTCTATTGTAAGACCGAAGAAATCTTTTATTTGAAAAGTTGCAATAACAACTGCAATTCCAGAAGTAAACCCTACTGTTACAGGATAAGGAATAAGTTCTATTATAGTACCTAGTTTTAAAACTCCTATTAATATAAGAATAATTCCAGATAATAAACCACAAATTAGAAGTCCAGAAACACCAAACTCTTGAACAATAGGAATTAAAATAACCACAAAAGCAGCAGTTGGACCTGAAATATTTATTTTACTACTACCAAAAATACTTGCAAAAAAACCTGCAATTATTGCAGTATACAGTCCAAGTTGAGGTGGAACTCCTGTTGCAATTGCTAATGCCATAGATAATGGAAGTGCAACAATACCAACTGTTAAACCAGATAGAATATTGCTTTTCATTTATTTCTCTTTTTAGACTTTCTTGAAGTATCTACTCTATATTTTGAATTTTTAAGCCTTTTTATCATTGATGATGAAATTTTGTACATTTCTATTACATTTTCACGTAAAGAGTTCTTCTTTTCATTATTTCGAGCATTTTCATAATGACTAAGTAATTTTAAATAATCAATATCATTTAAAAATGGGTATAAAGTAAGTGATTTGTTCTCTTCTAAAATCCATTCACTAAGAAGTGATAATATTATTTGTTCAGGAATCCAGATATCACCTTCTTGAAGACTTGTTTCTATTTGTTTTACTATTGAATTATAATAAAAAACTAAGGCTTCATCATTTGGAAGAAGTTTGCTATTTTTTGTTTTTATTTGACTATAAGACATAAATGCTTTTAATTCATAAGCATTTATAATTGTCTTACTAAGATGAGAGTTTAATATTTTGATATTTTCTTCAATCTCTAAATTAAACTCATCATTTCCTAAATCAATTTTATAACTTCCTTTTTTTATGTTTTCTAGAAGTTCTTCAATTACTGTTTTTATATAGATTAATAATGCGTCAGTTTTAAAATCTCTTAAAAGTTTTAATTTTATTTGTGGGTTGAAATTCATGTGAATCCTAAGTTTCAATGTAAAATAGATTTTAAATCAAATAAACTTAATAATGAATTAAGTTCAATTTATTATTTATAGTTCAATTTTGTTTTTAATATTAATTAAATTATAATCATAAAAAAATTATGGATATAAATGAAGAATAAAATAAATGAAGAATTAATTAAAGTAAAAAAAGATTTGTATTTAAAAGCAGCAACTGAATATTTTGATAGATATGGGTATAAAAGTTTTAAAATATCACATTTAGCAAAGGAGTTGGAAATATCTGTTGGAACAATCTATAATCTATTTACTTCAAAAGAAAATTTATATTTAGAATATCTTATTTCAAAACTTCAAAACTTTCTAGATACTCTAAAATCTAAAGAGACAAACAATCCAAAAGAAAATCTTGAATTATATTTATCTTGTAAATATGAGATATTTATTCAAATTGATGATAATACAACTGATCCATATTTTTTCCATAAGTTAGATATTTCAAATCATCCAATAGTTGATGAAATATATGAATTTTTAATAAGACAGTTTAAACAACTTTATCCAAATAAAAACATCAATTATAAGCATCTATCTACGCTGTTTAAAAAATTATCAGATGGTTTTATTGAGAGTTATTTAATAGAGAAATATGATACAAAAAATATCATTAATGACACAATAGAACTTTTTTTCTATGGACTAGAAAAAAAGTAGTATTGTTTTAGTTTGTAGATTAAAGTTTATAAACTTTAAATGTAGTATCTTCTTTGTTTTGTTTTACTATGTTTTCCCAATATTCAACTTTCTTTTGATCACGAGGTTGTTCAAACGAACCTTCTCTATGAATATTTATTAACATCTTTTGAGCTGTAGATACACCTTTTGAAGCAGCAAAATTTATTAATTCTACTCCTTTTTGATTATCTATTTTAGTATTTATACCTTGAAGATAAAATCTTGCTAATTGATAAGCTGCATTTGGATCAATATTACTTGATTCTTTTAGTAATTCAAAAGACTTATCTATATCTTTTTTAACTCCATCACCTTTATAATATAAAAAGGCTAAGGCAAGATTTGCGTAAATATTATCATTGCTTTTTGCTTGCTCTAGATATTTAACTGCATCTTTATACTCTTTTTTATCAGCATAATATGTACCCATTCTAAGTTGAGCATAAGAGTTCTTATCTACTATTTTTTTATAACATGTAAGTTTTGAATCTAAACTTTCAATTTCTTGACAAAGATTTGCCTCTTTTAAACTAAGTAAATCTTTATCCTCAGAATCAAAAAAAGAAGGCATTGAAAACGATGGCATAGAGAATGTCGGCATTTTCATAGAACAAGCTGTAAACATAAAAAGTACAGCAGTAGGTAGTAGTATTTTTCTTATCATTTATTTTCCATATATTCTTTTCATAAAACTATCAGATTTGTCTTGGTATAAGTCATTCCAATAGATGCTTTTTTCTAAATCTGTATCTATAATCTCTGAATTGCTATAAATTTTTGATAGTTCAGATTGTGCAGGTTTTACGTTATTTTCAGCAGCATAAGTTAAAAGCTTAACGGCTTTTTTATAATCTTGTTTTGCTAAATAGTTATAAGATAGTTTGTATGCTGCTATTGGATCAACATCTTTTACTTCTTCTAATAATTTAATAACGGTTTCTTCATTTTTCTCAACACCAAAGCCATTATTATATAGTTCTGCTAACAAAGAGTTAACATAAAAGTTCCCTTTTTCTTTTGCATATAAATATCGTTGTAGTGCCTCATTATAATTTCCGCTAAGTTGCGCATTTAATCCAAGTCTTAATTGTGCAAAAGAGTTTTTATATGAAATTAAATCATAACAATCCATTTCATATTTTGCATTTGTGTTTTTACATTGATCTGCTATTGCTAGTTCATTAGGTAATACTTTCAAAGCTTCACTATGGTCAACACAACCATTTAATAAAAATATTGAAAGTGTTATTGCTGTAAAAGAAGAAGTAACAAGTTTAAACATTGGAATCCTTTTTATTTACTCAAGTAATTTTGCTTATTCTATCAGGTTTTTTATTCATAAGTAGTTAAGACTTATTGCAGTATTATATTATTTTTACTGGGAGTTTAAATGATTTTTATAGGACTATTTTTATTTATTGCATTAATTATAATTGCATTAAATCTACATAATCAATCTAACTTAAACGAAATAAAACAATATCTTCAAAATAATAACTGTCAAGATATAGTGTATTCAAAAGGCTCATATAAGGCATTATGCGATGATTATTTCACTGAAATAGAAAATAGTTTTACAATTGATATTAATAAAAATTCAAGAAGTATAAACTACAAAGATATAAAAGATTTAAGAGTAGATAAACTGAATATAGTAATAAATAGTGATTTTAAAATTGAATTTAAAGAAAAAGAAATCTTAGATCCATTTTTCAAAAATCTAGAAAACAAATTAAATAAATAGGATTATAGAAATAGAATGAAAGAAGTTATAAACTTTATAAAAGCACAAAATGTAGAATCAACTACATTCTATACACAATTAAAATGTTCTGTTGAAGAAGCAAAAATTTTACAATATATGTCTAAAGAGTATGTAAATGGTAGAGATACTTTAGGTGTTATTGACGTATTAGGTGAGTTTTATGATTTAAAAACTTATAAACATTTAGAAAAACTCGATTTGATTAAATCACTTTTAGAGTTTGGTTGGATTGTTCAAGTATCATTTGATCAAGTTAAACTTAGTGAAGTATCAAAACTTGAACTTATCAATTCAAGTATCTCTCTTTCAAGTGCATATTTAAAAATGCTTGAAAATGGAAGCAATGATTTCATCCTTCCTGAGATTAAGAATTACTCTGATCATTTAGAATATTTACAAGATCAATTTTTTAGAATAGATTTAGCACAGCAGTTAAATGTAGTAAGAAAAAACTTTGATGTAAATAGTCCAAGTTCAAATAGATTAAAATCAAAATTAATTTTATTGGAAAATAGAATTAAAGAGAGAATCAAAGTTACAAATAACGCAATTATGCTTGTGGATTTCTTCAAAGATAATGATTTAGACGAACAAGAACAAACATTGTTTTTAGCTCTATTAAAAGAAGAGTATTCAGGTGGAGATGGAAGCTTAAGAGATATGAACTCTTTGATTGAATTAATTTCAAGCGATGATTATGAAAAAATCAAATACAGAAGTCTATTAGAAGAAAGCTCAACTTTAGTTTCAAAATCATTGATTGATTATGATGAAGTTTTAACTCCATTTGGAGGAATTAATAGAAATTTTTATATTCCTGATGAGGTATTATATAAAATTTCACATCCAACAAAAAAATCTACAAATGTAGGAAAAATAAAACTTGATACAGTTATAAAAGAGCAAGAGATGTTTGAGTTAATCTCAACAACAAAATCTTTAGATGACGTAGTTTTAAATGAAAAAACAAAAGAAACTTTAGATTCATTGTTAAAACAAGTTGATAAAACTGTTATTAATAGACTTAAACAATGGGGAATTAAAGATAAAAAAAGAGGAATAGAAGCTAAAATAATCTTTTATGGTGTTGCAGGAACTGGTAAAACATTAACAGCCCTTGCACTTGCTAGATCTCTTAAAAAAGAGGTATTAAGTTTTGATTGTTCAAAAATTTTATCTATGTATATAGGTGAAAGTGAAAAAAATGTAAGAAGTATTTTTGATAAATACTATGAACTTAGAACTCAAACAAAATCAGAACCTGTATTGTTACTAAATGAAGCAGATCAGTTTTTAAGCGCACGAGCTTCTGGAGGAGTAAGTAGTAGTGATAAGATGCATAATCAAATGCAAAATATCTTTTTAGAACAGATTGAAAGATTCGATGGAATATTAATTGCAACAACAAATTTACTTGAAAATCTTGATAAGGCATTTTCTAGAAGATTTAATTATAAAATTGAATTTGTAAAACCAAATAAAGCTCAAAGATTGGATTTATGGAAAAAATTAATTCCATCATCTCTTCCTTTAGAAAAAGACTTTGATATTGAAGAGTTAGCTAAATATGAACTAACGGGTGGACAAATAGAGCTTGTAATTAAAAATACAGCTTATAAAATAGCTGTTAGCGATGAGCCAATTTTTAAAGTTGAAAATTTCAAAGAGCAAATTACAAAAGAGCAAAAAGGTCAATTTGACAGTGAAAATAAAGTAGGTTTTTTCTAAACTTACTTAACGAAAATGTTATTTAAAAAATATCACAAATATCTCATCTTTAAAAAGTATAATTAATCATTATAATTAATAATATTTTAAGAAATTAATAAATTATACTTTTTTATTATAAAAATTTTACTATAGATTTAATGTTTCTTTTTGTACCAATTTAGCTTTTATCCTTAGAAAAACATTAAAGTATAAGCTTATTTTTATTAGGTTACAATATTATTCATAATTATTATATAAGTGGCTATTTATCACAAATTTAGTATTGTATTTGTAGATTAAAACTTTTAGCTTTAAAAGGATAGATTAAATGACACACATGGAATTTGCACATCCCTATTTTGGTGCATTTGTTATGTTTATTGTAACATTTGGTGCTTTTGGTGCAACCGTATGGCTAGCAAGATATGTAAGTAGAAAAATTGCAAGACTTGACACAGAAAAATTAAAAACAACACTTTATGAGTGTGGGCCAGAAGTTACAAAACAACCAAACACAATATCAACGCAATTTTATTTAACTGCCTTATTGTTTATTTTATTTGATGTAGAGATTATATTTATGTTCCCTTGGGCAATTAACTTTAAACTTCTTGGATGGTTTGGTTTTGTTGAGATGATACTATTCTTTACTATTTTAGCAATAGGCTTTTTATACGCATGGAAAAAAGGAGCACTTGAGTGGCACAGCATAAAATAAATTATTTACAAGATAATGCAACGGCAATTAAACTAACAACTATTGATAAATTAGTTAATTTTGGTCGTTCTAATTCATTATGGCCAATGACTTACGGATTAGCATGTTGTGCTATTGAAATGATGGCAACAGGAGCTTCTAGATATGATTTCGATAGATTTGGAACAATTTTTAGAGCAAGTCCTAGACAATCAGATGTTTTAATAATCGCAGGAACTTTAACAAAAAAACATGCTGAATTCATGAGAAGATTATATGATCAAATGCCAGATCCTAAATGGGTTATTTCAATGGGATCATGTGCAAATACAGGTGGAATGTTTAACACATATGCAACTGTTCAAGGTGCAGATAGAATTATCCCTGTTGATATTTATCTTCCAGGCTGTGCACCAAGACCGGAAACACTACAATATGCACTTATGACACTTCAGCAAAAAATCAGAAAAGAATCAATTTTTAGAGCTATTAAGAAAAAGAGGTTAGTGTAATGAGAAAATATACTCCAAAAGATAATGTTCAAAGACAAGCTTATTTTTCAGATAGATTTTTCGTATCTCCTCCCGTTCCACGATTTCCAATAGATTCAGATGAAATCTTTGCAAAAGATTTTGAAGAAATCAACTATAGTATTAATGTTCAAAAAGCTTATATTGAACATACTCACTTAGTAATTATTATTGATAAAAGTTTCTTAATTTCATGTGTAAAACTTCTAAAAGAAAAATTAGAGTATGACATGTTAATGGAATTATCAGCAATTGATTATTTAGCTGCACGTGATGGATATGAAATTTTTTATGAATTTTTATCACTATCAAAACACAAAAGACTAAGAATTAAATGTTTCTTACAAAAAGATGAAGAAATACCTTCATTAACTTCTTTTTTCTCATCAGCAAATTGGAGTGAGAGAGAAATGTATGATATGTTAGGTGTAAAAGTATCTAATCACTTTAATCTAAAAAGATTGATAATGCCAGATGATTGGTATGATCATCCACTTAAAAAAACATATCCACTGCAAGGTGATGAAGCAGCTTCATGGTATGAAGTTGATAAAATCTTTGGAAAGGAAGCTAGAGATATAATAGGCCCTGAACAAAGAGATCCAGCAGCAATTGATAGATATGACACAACAAGATTTGCAAGACTTGGACATGAAGTTCCATTTGATACAGATATTTCTCAATTTGAACCAGAAACGGGTATTTCTTACCAAGAAGAAAACACATCAAAAATTATGAAAAAATTAAAACCTGAAGAATCAGTTGTTTTAAAAAGAAGAAGGTAGAAAATATGCAACAACCAAATAGACTAAAACCTTTTTTTGAAAATATTCACTTTGAGCGTGATGATAATACTATGATGGTGAACTTCGGTCCACAGCATCCATCTGCTCACGGTCAGCTAAGACTTATCTTAGAACTTCAAGGTGAAGAAGTTGTAAAATCAAGACCAATGATTGGATACCTTCATAGAGGTATGGAAAAAATGGCTGAGAATATGATTTATAATGAATTCTTACCAACAACAGATAGAATGGATTATATTGCTGCTACTTCAAATAACTATGGTTATGCCCTAGCAATTGAAAAACTTCTAGGAATCGAAGCTCCAAGACGAGCAGAAGTTATTAGAACTATGCTTTTAGAGTTAAATAGAATTACTTCACACCTTTTCTGGCTTGCAACTCATGCACTTGATGTTGGAGCTATGTCTATGTTCTTATATTGCTTTAGAGAAAGAGAATACGCAATGGACTTAATAGAAGACTATTGTGGAGCTAGACTTACTCATAGTGCTGTAAGAATTGGTGGAGTTCCACTTGACTTACCTTCAAACTGGATTGATGACTGTATGAGTTTTTTAGATGTTTTAGAACAAGAACTTAAAACATATGAAGGACTTCTAACAGAAAATAGAATCTGGAAAATGAGACTTGAAAATGTTGGAGTTATAACTGCACAAATGGCAAAAGATTGGGGCTGTTCTGGAATTGTATTAAGAGGGGCTGGAATTAAATGGGATTTAAGAAAAGAGATGCCTTATGGTCTTTATCCTGAACTTGATTTTGATGTTCCAATTTCATATACAAATGACTGTTATGGAAGATATAAAATTTGTATACAAGAGATGAAAGAATCTTCAAAAATATTAAAACAATTAGTTCCTATGTATAAAGAGTCTGAATCTCAATTAA
This sequence comes from Arcobacter acticola, assembly GCF_013177675.1. NCBI lineage: Bacteria > Pseudomonadati > Campylobacterota > Epsilonproteobacteria > Campylobacterales > Arcobacteraceae > Arcobacter > Arcobacter acticola. The sequence continues at coordinate 2,850,891 of NZ_CP042652.1, read as the reverse complement.
TGGCTCATTCACCAAATTACATTTCAGCTCCAAAAGAGCAAATCATGACTCAAAACTACTCTTTAATGCAACATTTTGTTCTTGTAACTCAAGGTATGAGACCACCTGTTGGAGAAGTTTATGTTGCAACTGAATCACCAAAAGGTGAGTTAGGATATTTTGTTGTAAGTGATGGAAGTCCATATGCATATAGAATGAAAATTAGAACTCCTAGTTTCCAACATACTGCTATTTTAGAAGAGTTATTAGTAGGATTACAATTAGCCGATGTTGTTACAGTAATAGGTAACTTAAACATTGTATTTGGCGAAATAGATCGGTAAGGGGAAGTTATGAAAAGATTTGATTTAAGATATTTAAAAAATGACTTCTATGACAGAATGTTGGAGTTAATGGATAAACAAATTGCAGCAGAAGAAGTAGCAATTATTATTTTTGAAATTGGAGATTTTGATAATATTCAAAAATCTGCAGATGTTATATATGAAGCTGGTTATACACTTATGAATTCTATTAAATTTACTGAAGTTGATTGGACGCTGGTAGTAAAAAAAATTAAGCCAGAACCTAAAATAGTTGAGCAAAAAGAAGAGGAAAAAGGTGATGAATAGAAAAGAGCTTATTTCTAAAAGTGATTTTATAATATCTCTTGGTTCAATGCTTGCAGATAATAGGGAAGAAGTAACAAATAGTATTATTGAATCTATTGCTAAAACTAATGCAAAATTTACATATATACACCCAATTGATAATATTAATATGAAGCTTTATTACACACAGTTTATAAAATATGAAGTTGGAAGTGAAGAGGGTATTTGTGCTTTATTATTAGATACTTTTGTAAAAGAGTGTGATGATAAAACTAGAAAATTTATTGATGATTTAGATTTAGGTTATATTTCTGCTGAAAGTTCAGCTGGAGAAGAAGAGTTTGAAGAAGCATATGAAAATTATTTAGAAGCAAATAATAAACTATTGATAATCGGTGATGATTTATTAGAGCACAAAAGAATAGAAAACATAATTAAATTATTAGCTCTTATTAAAAAATACACAAATTTTGAATTAATAGTTCTAAATGAAGATTTAGAAAAGAAAATAAATTCATGTACAAATTTTGATTTAGAAGAGATTGAAGAATTAAAATCTTTTAATGGAACTTTGGTTTATAAACTTATTGATGAAAATCAAAATGATGAATTAATAGCTAGTAAAACATTTGCAAATATTGCAAAAGTTGCAAATGGTGATGAAATTTATATAAATTCTAAAGATGAAAAAATAAAAAGAACTTTAAAAGTTGATGAAACATTAAATGGAACAATTGCCATTTTAAAAGTTAAAAACATTGATGATGTTTTTAATGGATATAGATATAAACAAGTAAAGATTGAAAAGGTTGAAGCATAATGAGTGATATGATTACACTAACAATTGATGGTAAAACTGTTGAAGCAAAAGAGGGTGAGTCAATATTAAATGTAGCTCGTGCAAATGACGTATTTGTTCCTGCTGTTTGTTATTTGACAAGATGTTCACCAACACTTGCATGTAGATTATGTTTAGTTGAGGCTGATGGAAAACAAGTATATGGATGTAATACAAAAGTAAAACCTGATATGCAGATTTCTACTGTTACTGAAAACATAGAAAAAGAAAGACGTGCAATAATGGAAGTTTACGATGTAAATCATCCATTACAATGTGGTGTTTGTGACCAAAGTGGTGAATGTGAATTACAAAACTACTCTTTATATATGAAAGTTGATTCTCAAAGCTATAGTATAAAAGATATTCACAGACCAACACAACACTGGGGAGTTATGAATTATGACCCAGCGCTTTGTATCGTATGTGAAAGATGTGTAACTGTATGTCAAGATATGGTTGGATCAAATGCATTAAGTACTGTAAAAAGACCAAGCGATGCAATTGAAAAAACATTTAAAGATGAAATGCCAAAAGATGCATACGCAATGTGGAACAAACTAAATAAATCACTTATTGGTTATGATGCAGATGCCTGTACAAACTGTGGTGAATGTATTGCAGCATGTCCTGTTGGAGCTTTAGTTTCACATGATTTCCAATATACTTCAAATGCTTGGGAGCTTAAAAAAATACCAGCTGCTAATCCTCACTCATCTGATTGTGCTTTTATGTATTATGAAATTAAACACGAATCAATTGATAAACATGCAACTAAAAAAATCTATAGGGTAACAAATGAGCCTCATTACTCAACTGTAAATGGTTCAGGAAGATTTGCTTATGATTTTGAAAACAAAGTTGAATCAAAAGATACAAAAGCTTTTAAAGAAGCTATTGAAGCATTTAAAAAAGCTAAAAATATTAAATTTAACTCATTTATTACAAATGAAGAGGCTTTAATTTTACAAAAAATTGCTGATTTCACAGGCGTTAAACTTGTAAATGAAGATGCAAAAAGATACCAAGAATTCTTGATAAACTATAGTAAAACTTCAGGTAAATCTCTATATTCATCAAAACTATCAGAAGTTCATAATTCAAACTTTGTAATTTCTGTGGGATCATATTTAAAATCAGATTTACCAAATGCTAGATATGCATTTAATAACTCAGTAATTATGAATAAAGGTGCTGGTTTATATTTTCATCCTGTAGCTGATCCTGTTATGGAAAAAATTGGTAAAAAAGGTAAAACAACTGAATTTATCTACCATGATGCTATGGTTGAAGAATCAATTTTATACTTTATTTTATATAAGTTTGCAAAAGACTTACCAGCAGAAATTCAAAGCTATATTGATTCATTAAAAGAAACAAGAACAAAAACTCTTACAGAAGTTGTAAAAGAAAATGTTGTAGAGATTGTAGTTGATGAAGCAACAGGTGAAGAAAAAGAGCTTAAAAAAGTTGTTTCTAAAAATGTTTCAAAAGAAGTTTCTTATGAATACATCTCTTTATTAGCTGATTTTGGAAAAGATGAGAGTTTCTTAGATTTATTAAATGATATGCTTGCTAAAAAAGATACATTCTCTTTAATTGTTGGAGAGGATTTAATAACTCATCCAAATAGTGAAAATTTAGCGAAACTTTGTGGATTAATAGATAGATGTACTGATTTTAATGTTGTAATTATTCCATCTCAAACAAATACTTTAGGTGTATCTCAAATTTGTACACTTTCAAATGAAGTAGATGGATTTAGTGTTGGTTATAACGTAAAAGCTGATTTTGAATTATCAGCTTTAGGTGATGGAAATTTAGATATTCCAGCGCTAAATCAACAAGAGGGAACTTTTACAAATATTGATAAAAAAGTAATTCCTACAAATGCAGCACTTGCTTTTAAAGGTTATACTTTAAACGAAGTTGCAAATGAAGTTTTAAATGATGATATTGAATATACAATAGAATATACACCAAAACTTCCTGTTAATAAAGGTTATAAAGCAATAGGATTTGATGATTTACCAAATAAATTTGGAAATGATCAAGTTGAGTATAGAGGTTATGATTTAATAGAAACATCAATATCTACTCAAAATGATGTAAAAGAAATAAGTATTGAAAAAATTACATTAAATGATGATGAAATTCTTATTTATAAAGCAAACCCAATTAATCAGTTTAATGAGTTCACAGCAATTGCACATGAATTTAAAGAAAAACTTCAAGATGGAATTTTCTTTTCAAAAGCAGCTTTTGAAAAACTTGAATTACAAAATGGTGATAAAGTAAAAGTAAATGCTAATAATCAAAGCTTAGAATTAAATGCCTATGTTGATGTTCAAATAGCTGGAAATATAGCTTATGTTTCAACATTTATGAAAAATTCTTTATCAAATAGCTTATTTAATGTTTATAGATTTAATAAAGCAAAAGTAGCAAAGGTATAGTATGGAAACAAGTATTATAATAGAAACTATTGTTAAAGTTGTAATTGTTTTAGCTGTGTTTTCAGCACTTGCTGGATTTACAACATATATTGAAAGAAAAATCTTAGCATTTATGCAAAGAAGACTAGGACCCACAAATGTTGGGCCTTATGGATTATTACAAATAGCAGCAGATGGTATTAAACTATTTACAAAAGAGGATTTTATTCCTGCAAATGCAAATAAACCAATCTTTATGATAGCTCCTCTTATTACGGCTGCAACTGCATTTATAGCTATGAGTGCAGTTCCTTTTTTCCCAGAATTTGAGATGTTTGGATATACGGTTAGACCAATTATTTCTGATATTAATGTGGGTGTTTTATTTGTTATGTCTGTTGGGGCTGTTGGACTTTATGGTCCATTACTTGGTGGTATGAGTTCTGCTAATAAATGGGCGCTTCTTGGAGGTGCGAGAACTGCAATTCAACTTTTATCATATGAAGTTGTTTCAGGTCTTTCACTTTTAGCTCCATTAATGATGGTTGGATCTTTATCTTTAATTGATATTAATAACTATCAATCAGGTGGATTTGGTGATTGGATTATTTGGTCTCAACCATTGGCTTTTTTATTGTTTACAATTGCTGGATTTGCTGAAACAAATAGAACTCCTTTTGACCTTTTAGAGCATGAAGCTGAATTAGTTGCTGGTTATGCAACTGAGTATTCAGGTATGAGATGGGGTATGTTCTTTATCGGAGAATACGCGAACCTTTTTACAATTTCATTTTTAATTGCACTTATATTCTTAGGTGGATTTAATCCATTATGGTTTATTCCAGGTGGATTTGCAATTGTATTAAAAGTTATGTTTTTGATTTTTGTTTTCTTATGGACAAGAGCTTCTTGGCCACATATTAGACCAGATCAATTAATGTGGTTATGTTGGAAAATTTTAATGCCACTTGCAGTACTAAATGTTTTAGTTACTGGTTTTGTGATGATGTTTTAGGAGGTAATTATGGAACTAAATCAATTTAAAAATAGAAATATAAGTGAAGATTATATTACAGTTCAAGAGGATAATTACCCAAAAACTAATTGGGAAACTTTTAAACAAGTAGCAACTAGATCTGTAAAAGGTGAACTTTTTGTTGGATTAAAAATCACTTTTGGAATAATGTATAGAGCACTTTTCAAAGGTGAAATGGCAACAGTTCAATATCCAAAAGAAAAGTTACCAATAGGGCCTAGATATAGAGCTGTACATAAACTTCTTAGGCTTTTAGAGTCAGGTGAAGAGAGATGTATTGGTTGTGGACTTTGTGAAAAAATCTGTATTGCAAATTGTATCCGAATGGAAACTAGAATTGATGAAAATTCTAGAAAAGAAGTTATGGAATATACAATTAATATGGGAAGATGTATTTTCTGTGGATATTGTGCTGAAGTTTGTCCAGAACTTGCCATCGTTCATGGTGGAAGATATGAAAACTCAAGTGAACAAAGAGCGCACTTCTCACTTAAAGAAGATATTTTAACAAGTGCTAATGGTCTTGGTGCTCAATTGGAATATGATGGATATGGTTCGGTGTCACCAGATGCAGATAAAAAAATCAAAAAAACACCATTATCATACTAAGGAGATTGAATGTTTGAAATTGTAGCTTTTATTATATTTTCTGTTTTAACTATTAGTATGTTTAGTATTACCGTTTTAACTAATAATGCTTTATATGCATTAAGTTCACTTGCAGCTGGAATGATTTTTATCTCTGCTTTTTTCTTTTTATTAGAAGCAGATTTTCTAGGTGCTGTTCAAATTGTAGTTTATACAGGTGCTGTTATGTCTTTATACGCTTTTGGAATGATGTTTTTTGATTCACTTTCAGAAGTAAAAGAAAAAGTAAAAAATCCAAGACTTGTATTTTTATTATCAGGAATGGTAGCTTTAATTGTTGTTATTGTTTTAATAGCTCCAATTATTGGTGAAGGTGTTGAAGCTAGTAATCCTGTTCATCCAGCTTATGGAAATTCAGTTGATGTTGGATTAATTTTATTTACTAAATATTTGGTTCCATTTGAAGTAGCAGCTATTATGCTTTTAGTTGCAATGATTGGTGGAATTGTTTTAGCTGGTAAAAAAATGGATATTTCATATTCTGAAATGAAAGAAGATGAAATTGATGAAAAAATCAAACTTGATACTGCTAAAAAGGATAATAAATGACACTTAATGCTTATTTAATATTATCTACAATTCTATTTTGCATAGGATTAATAGGTGTAATAAAAAGAAAAAATGTTTTAATGCTTTTTTTCTCAACTGAAATTATGCTTAATGCTGTAAATGTGGGATTAGCAGCAATTTCAAAATTTCATGGAGACTTATCAGGTCAAATTTTTGCTTTCTTTATTATTGCAGTTGCAGCAAGTGAAGTTGCTATTGGACTTGGACTTTTGATTCTTTGGTATAAAAGAACAGGTTCTATTAATTTAGATGATATAGCTGGGATGAAAGGGTAATAATGGAAAAATTTATATATATAGCACTTTTTGCACCACTTGTAGGTTCACTAATTGCTGCTTTATTTTCAACTCAGCCAAAAACAGCATTTACAGGATGGTTTACATCTTTTATGTTGGCTGTTTCAATGTATGCATCTTTAAATCTTTTACATTTTATTTATACTACAGATACAATTTTACAAATAACTTTATTTGATTGGATTGTAATTGGAAATTTAAATATTCCTTTTGGATTTGTAGTTGACCATGTAAGTGTTGTAATGATGACAGTTGTAACTGTTGTTTCTACTATGGTGCATGTGCATTCTATTGGATATATGGAACATGACAAAGGTTTTAATAGATATTTCTCATACCTATCAGCATTCGTATTTTCTATGCTTGTTTTAGTAATGAGTGATAACTTTGCTGTTTTATTTATTGGATGGGAAGGTGTTGGAGTTTGTTCATGGTTGTTAATTGGTTTTTGGTATCACAAAGAATCAGCAACTTGGGCTGCAAACGAAGCTTTTATTATGAACAGAGTTGGGGACTTAGGTTTACTTCTTGGAATGTTTTTAATTTACTGGAATATTGGAAGTTTACAATACGATATCGTATTTGCTCAAGTTTCAACTTTAGAAAATTCTACACTTGTTTGGATAGCAGCTTTATTATTCCTAGGAGCGATGGGTAAATCAGCTCAATTCCCACTTCATACATGGCTTGCAGATGCAATGGAAGGACCAACACCGGTTTCAGCATTAATTCACGCAGCAACAATGGTAACAGCTGGGGTTTATTTAGTAATTAGATCAAATGAACTTTATACTTTAGTTCCTGAAGTTGGATATGCAATTGCAGCTCTTGGAGCATTTGTAGCTATATTTGCTGCTTCAATGGCTTTAGTAAATAATGATATGAAAAGAATTATTGCATACTCAACATTATCACAACTTGGATATATGTTTGTAGCAGCTGGTCTTGGAGCTTATTGGGTTGCATTATTTCACCTTGCAACTCATGCATTTTTCAAATCAGTATTATTCTTAGGTGCTGGAAATGTAATGCATGCTATGGATGATGAGTTAGATATCAGAAAAATGGGTGGTCTTCATAAAAAAATGAAGTCAACATCTATTATTATGGCAGTGGCTTCTCTTGCACTTGCTGGTATTTTCCCACTTGCTGGATTCTTCTCAAAAGATAAAATACTAGAAGCTGCATTTAATGCTGATGCATTAGTATTATGGGGTGTTTTATGGGTAACTGCTGGTTTAACTGCATTTTATTCATTTAGACTTGTTATGAAAATATTCTTTGGAGAACAAAATTATTCAAATGAAGAACATCATCCACATGAAGCTAAAAACTTTGTAATCGCAGCAATGATTCCACTTGCTATTTTAGCGGTAATTGCTGGATGGTTTGAACATTCATTTGTTGAGTTTGTAACTAAAATTCTTCCAACATGGAAAGCTTCAAATCTTAATCATTCAACAGCTTGGATTTTAATTTTAATTACAAGTGCAGTTGCTATATTCGGTATTGCAGTTGCAGTTTACAAATATAGAAATAGTGGATTTAGCAAAAATTGGGAAACTACAGGAATTTATAAATTATTAAGTAATCAATATTTTATTCCAAAGTTTTATGAAAACTTTATTTCTAAACCATATTATGCAATATCTGTATGGATGTGGAAAGTTGTAGAAACTAAATTAATTGATGCATCAATTGATGGTCTTGCGCACTTTATTAATAAATTAGGTGTAGGAATAAGACCAATTCAAACTGGTAATTTATCATCATCACTGAGACTAATGGCAGTTGGACTAATCTTCGGATTAGTATTTGCCTTAGTTTTATCAGTACTTTAAGGGGTTATGTAAATGGAAAATATTTTATCAATGCTGATATTTTTCCCAGCAGCTGCAGCTACTGTTGGTTTTCTAATAGAAAAAGATTCTATGAGACAGTATGGAGTAGTTGTTACTGTTGTTGAGTTTGTATTATCTCTTTTATTATGGTATTACTTTGATACAAATGCTACTGGTATGCAATTTGTTCAAATGTTACCTCTTATAGACTCTTATGGTATTCATTATATAGTTGGAGTTGATGGTGTTTCTTTATTCTTAATAATAATGATTACATTTATGACTATGATCGCTTTAATTGGTCTTACTGAAACAAAAGATGTAAAAAACTTAATTATTACAATGCTTTATTTAGAAATGACAATGGTTGGAGTTTTTGCTTCTTTAGATCTTATAATGTTTTATATTTTCTGGGAATTAACACTTATTCCTATGTTTTATATTATTGGATTTTGGGGAGCAGAAAAAAGATTTTATGCAGCAATTAAATTCTTCTTGTATACATTTACAGGTTCATTAATTATGCTTATTGGTATATTATATTTTGGATATATTTACCATGAAACAACAGGTGTATGGAGTTTCTCTTTACTTGATTGGTATAACGTTGTTCTTCCTTTTGATTTGCAACTATGGCTATTTATTGCATTCTTCTTTGGGTTTGCTGTAAAAGTACCGATGTTTCCATTTCACACATGGCTACCATTAGCTCACTCACAAGCTCCAACAATTGGATCTATAATTTTAGCAGCAGTATTACTAAAAATGGAAACTTATGGATTTATAAGATTTTCTCTTCCATTATTCCCTGATGCATCTGTTTTCTTTGTAGGATTTATGGCTACACTTGGACTAATAGCAATTATTTATACGGCAATGGTTGCTTATGCTCAAGAAGATATGAAACAAATGATTGCATATTCATCAATTTCTCATATGGGTGTTATTACTCTTGGAGTATTTGCATTAAACGTTGAAGGAATTTCAGGTGCTGTTTATTTGATGATTGGACATGGTATTGTTTCAGGAGCACTGTTTATGAGTGTTGGAGTTTTATATGATAGACGTAAAACAAAGATGATAAAAGAGTTTGGTGGATTAGCTCAAAATATGCCAATGTTTGCACTTGTTTATGCAGTTGTGTTATTTGCATCTGTTGGACTTCCTCTTACTATTGGGTTTATTGGTGAGTTTTTATCTTTATTAGGATTCTTTAAATATTCACCTATTTTAACATTTATAGCTTCACTAACAATAGTTTTAAGTGTTGTTTATATGTTAGCTATGTATAAAAGAACGTTCTTTGGAAAACTAGTTAAACAAGAAAATAAAGATATGAAAGATATTCATGGAAGAGAACTTTTTGCTTTAGGTTCATTAGTAGTTTTAATTGTTGCTTTAGGTATTTATCCAAAAGTAATTTTAGATCCATTAAATACATCAGTTACGCAACTTACAAAAGTTATGGAAATAAAAGCTGTAAATGAAGATACAAAAGAAAAATTAAGAGCTTTAAACTCTATTGGGGAGGTTAAATAATGCTAGAGCCTATTAATATAAGTTTAGATACTCTAAACTTGGGAACATTGGCACCGATGGTTATTGCAATTATAGGTGCATTAAGTATTTTATTAACAGACCTATTTAATAAAGATAAACATAAATCTTTATATGTAATTTTAGTTGTACTATTTCTAATATTTGACTTATTTACACTTTTAGCATTTAGCGGTGATGAAAGAGGTGTATTTGATTTGATGTTACTTGATGGAATTGCAATCTTATCTCAATGTATTATTATTGGTGGTTCAATTTTATTTATTCTTTTAGGTTTATCAAAATTAAGATTCCAAGATTTTAGATATGCTGAATATTTTGCTCTGTATTTATTTGCAGTTGCAGGATTCCAGTTTATGGTAAGTAGTGATTCTTTAATCTTAATCTTTGTTGGACTTGAAACTGCATCTTTAGCTTTATATACAATGATTGCAATGCATAATAGAATGGTTTCTATTGAAGCTGCAGTTAAGTATTTTACAATGGGAGCTTTAGCAGCTGCATTCTTTGTATTTGGTTCTATGATATTTTATGGAATTACAGGTTCACTTGAACTTGCACAAATTGCACAGGTATTAACTCAAGAAGGATTCTTATCACATGAAAATTATGCTAATTATGTTTTAGTATTAGTTGGATTCGTGTTTATGTTTGCTGCTATTGGGTTTAAATTATCTTTATTTCCTTATCATGTTTGGGTACCAGATGTTTACCAAGGTTCAACTTCAGCAATGGCAGGATTTTTATCAGTTGTTCCTAAAATGGCAGGATTTGTTGTAGCTCTTAGATTCTTTGAAATATTTATACATGCAAATGATCCTATTATTCAAACAATGCTTTATGTAACTGTTATCTTAACAATTACAGTTCCAAATTTGATTGCATTACAACAAAAAGATATAAAAAGAATGCTTGCATACTCTTCAATTTCAAATGCAGGTATGGCAATGGCTGCAATTGTAATAGGAACTCAACAAGCAACAAGTGCTTTATTTTTATATTGGATTTTATTTACAATAACAAATTTTGGAGCATTTGGTATGTTATGGATGAATAGAGGTAAAGAGTACAATGATTACAGTTCTCCTTATGCTTTTAGAAAGTTCTCAGGACTTGCAAAAATTTCACCATTTACAGCATCTATTTTAGCGATGTTCTTATTTGCACTTACTGGACTTCCTCCTTTTGCACTATTTTGGGGTAAAATGTATTTAGTAGCAAGTGCTGTAAATGCTGGTCAAATTGCATTGGCAATAATTATTGTACTAAACTCAGTAATTGCTGCATACTATTATTTAAGACCAATTTCTTATATGTTCTTAAGAGATCCAGAAGAGGGATCAAAAACTAAATTTATGGAGAATGGTTCATTGCCAATGAAATCAGCAGTTGGATTTGCAGTATTTTTAACATTAATCTCTATATTTTTAATAGATCCATTATTAAATATAATCACTTTTTACGTATCTAACGCAGGATTTTAGTAAATTTATATTCTAATCATTTGTAAAAATGATTAGAATTATTGTAAACTTACCTTATGAAAAAAATAATAATTCTTTTTTTACTGATTGTTAACCTTTGTTATAGTAATTCTTTAGGTCTTACTAATACGGATATAATAATTCTAAAAAAAATCAAATCACTAACAAATGACAATTTTATGAAATATACATTGATGGCAATTGCTATAAAAGAATCATCTGTGGGAAAACAATTAATAAACAATGTTAGTAAAGATTATGGATTATTTCAAGCAAATATTAAAAGTGTAATTAGAAGACAAAAAGTTCAAGATAATATTTATAATAGAAATTATTTTGCAAAAAAACTTGTATATGATGCAGGTTTTTCAACTGCTAATGCAATAGTTGAAATAGATTATTGGAGAAATGTTCATAAAGACAATTGGATAAAAGTTTGGGCTAGTTATAATACTGGTTGGAAATATAAAAGTACTACAGGACTTAATTATGCAAGTTCAGTATTTGAAATTGTGAAAAAACTCAAATATGAATATAATTTATAAAACTAAAAATACTATAACCATAAAATAAACCATAACTTGTTACAATCACTTACGAAAAATAAAGGAATAAAATTGAAAAATATTAGTGTTGCACACTCACCTGATGCTGATGATATATTTATGTATTATGCAATTAAATTTGGATGGTTAACTCCTAAAGATGCCAAATTTGAAAATATTGCAGCAGATATTGAAACATTAAATCAAGCTACATTAAAAGGTGAGTATGACATTTGTGCTATATCATTTGCTTTATATCCTTTTATCAAAGATGATTATGCCTTATTAAAAACAGCAGTTTCTTTTGGTGAGGGATATGGTCCTAAACTTATAAAAAGAAAAGGAACAAAATTAAAAAGAAATTTTAAAGTAGCACTTAGTGGTGAATTTACAACTAATGCTCTTTTATTTAAAATTGCATATCCAAATGCAAGAATTTCATATATGAATTTTTTAGATATTGAAAAAGCTGTTCTTGATGGAACTGTTGATGCAGGTGTTTTAATACATGAATCAATTTTAACTTATGATCAAGAGTTAGAAGTAGAGCGTGAAATGTGGGATGTTTGGGTTGAATTAAGTGGTGGTGGATTGCCCTTGCCACTTGGTGGAATGTGTTTAAGACGATCAATTCCTATTCATAGTGCAATTGATTATGAAAATACGCTAATAAAAGCAGTGGAAGTTGCAAATAAAAATAGAAAAGTTTTAGCTCCAATGTTACTTGAAAAAGGTTTGATTAGAGTAGATGCCCAAACTTTAGATAAATATTTAGATTTATATGCAAATGATAATTCAGTTTTAATGAGTGATTTACAATATAAAGCTTTAGATAAATTATATGAATTAGGTTATAAAAATGGTTTTTATGAAAATCTAATTAAATCGCAAGATTTTCTAATTCCTACAGAATATGAAGAGTTAAGAGCAAGATAATAAATGCAAAATAGTATAAGAACAATAGATTTCAAAAAATACTCTTCAATAAAAATTGGTCCAGTTTTAGATGTACTTGTAATAAATGAAATAGGTGATTATAGTGATTATCAAATAATTGGTAGAGCAAATAATTTACTAATATCTCCAAATACAAATATAAAGTTTGCTATTTTGGGTGAAGAGTTTGATTATATTAAGCAAGAAGAAAATTTACTTTATGTAGGATGTGCAACAACATCGGGTAAACTTTTAACATATACTAGAAATAATGATATTGCAAATCTAGAGTTTTTGGCTAAATTACCAGGAAATTTAGGTGGTTTAGTTAAAATGAATGCAGGTTTAAAATCATGGGAAATGTTTAATTACATTCATAGTATTAAAACAAAAGATGGTTATGTAAAAAAAGAAGATATAAATTATTCTTATAGAGAAACAAAAATAGATGATATTGTTTATGAAGTAGTTTTTAATATAGAACATGGTTTTTGTAAAGAACAATTAAAAGAGTTTAATAAAATGAGAGATAATCAACCGCATGTACCAAGTGCTGGTTCTTGCTTTAAAAACCCAAAAGGTGATTTTGCAGGTCGATTAATTCAGGAAGTTGGATTAAAAGGTATAAAAAAAGGTGATATGAGCTTTTCAGAACAACACGCAAATTTTTTAGTAAATTATGGTGATGGAACTTTTGAAGATGCGGTATATTTAATAGAAAAAGTGAAAAGTAAAGTTAAAGAGCAGTTTAATATAGATATAGAAGAAGAGATAATAATTTATAAGTAAAATTAATCAATTTATGTTAGAATGCAAACTTCAAAATAATGTAAGGTTTTTTAGTGAAGAATTTAGTAATAGTGGAGTCCCCCGCAAAAGCGAAGACAATCTCAAAATTTTTAGGTAGTGATTATGTAGTAATGGCCTCAATGGGTCACGTAAGAGATTTACCAAAATCTCAATTAGGATTTGATCCAGAAGATAATTTTAAACCAAAATATTTAATATCAACAGATAAGAAAAAAGTAATAAGTGATTTAAAAAAACATATTACAAAAGATACTACCATTTACCTAGCGGCCGATGAGGATAGGGAGGGAGAAGCTATTGCTTGGCATCTTATTCCTGCGTTAAAAATTGAGAAAAACCCTATTAAAAGAATTGTATTTCATGAAATCACTAAAGATGCAATCTTAAAAGCATTAGCAAATCCTAGAGATGTTGATCAACACTTAGTTGATGCTCAACAAGCTAGAAGAATACTTGACCGTGCTGTTGGATATGAATTATCTCCACTTTTATGGAAAAAAGTAAGATATGGTTTAAGCGCTGGTCGTGTTCAATCGGTTGCTGTTAGAATTATAGTAGATAGAGAAAATGAAATTAGAGAGTTTATTCCAGAAGAATACTGGAGAATTAAAGCAGATTTTATAAATCCAGAATTAAAAGCTGAACTTGCAAAAATTAATGGAAAAACTTCAAAAGTAACAAATGAAGAACAAGCATTAAAAATTGAAGACTCTTTAAATCAAGGTATCTATCAATTATCAGATATTGAAGAAAAAGAAAGCACAAGAAATCCAGCAGCTCCATTTACAACATCAACACTTCAACAAGAAGCAAGTAGAAAACTTGGACTTTCAGTTAAGCAAACAATGATTGTAGCTCAACAACTATATGAAGGAAATGTTGGGAATATCCCAAATCATACGGGTGGTTTAATTACTTATATGAGAACAGATTCCTTAAATCTTTCAACAGTTGCTACAAGTGCTGCAAAAGCTGTTATTGAAGAAGAGTATGGAAAAGAATATTCTTTAAGTAAACCAAGATTTTACAAATCTAAAGCAAAGGGTGCACAAGAAGCTCACGAAGCTATTAGGCCTGTAAATTTAGCTTTAAAACCAAGTGAAATAAAACCTTATGTTGAAAATATTCAATATAAACTTTATAGCTTAATTTGGAAAAGAACACTTGCAACACAAATGGCAGTTGCAAAAATAGCTAATACAACTTATAAGATTGATGCAGGGAAAAATAAAGAGTTTGAATTTCAAGTAAAAGGTCAAAGAATTATTTTCCCAGGATTTATGAGAGCTTATACAGAAGGTAGTGATAATCCAGAAGCTGCACTTGATAGTACAGAAAAAATCTTACCAAATATTAAAGTAGGAACAATTTTAGAGTTAGAAAACTTAGAATCTGAACAAAACTTTACAAAACCACCTGCTCGTTATACAGAAGCATCACTGGTTAAAAAACTTGAAAGTGAAGGAATAGGTCGTCCTTCAACTTATGCTCCAACAATTTCAACAATTCAAGCAAGGGAATATGTAAGTAAAACAGAAGATAAAAAACTAATTCCAACACCAACAGGTGAAATTGTAAATAGCTTTTTAGTTGATCACTTTTCTAATATTATAGATTTAGGCTTTACAGCAAAAATCGAAGAAGAGTTTGATGAAATAGCAGAAGGGAAAATCGCTTGGGAAGAAGTGATGAAAGAATTCTATGGTAATTTCAAAAAAACTATTGATGAAAAAGAAGAAAGTGTTAATAAAGAAGATTATTTACAAGTAAGAGAAATTGGAATTGATCCAAAATCTGGAAAACCTGTAAGTGCAAGAGTTGGAAGATT
The DNA here is from genome assembly GCF_013177675.1 of Arcobacter acticola. Taxonomy (NCBI): domain Bacteria; kingdom Pseudomonadati; phylum Campylobacterota; class Epsilonproteobacteria; order Campylobacterales; family Arcobacteraceae; genus Arcobacter; species Arcobacter acticola. The sequence goes on along the minus strand of NZ_CP042652.1, from coordinate 2,835,477 downwards.
TGGTCCATTTATTCAAATTGGTACAAAAGATGATGAAGAAAAACCAAAATTTGTAGCAATTCCTGATAACTTGAATATGGATACAATAACATTTGAAGAAGCAATGTTCTTATTTACACTTCCAAGAGTTGTAGGACTTGATTCAAGTGGAGAAGAGATAAAAGCAAATATTGGAAGATTTGGACCATATTTACAAATAAAAACGAAATATTATTCATTAAAAACTGATGATCCTTATACTGTTGAATTACCAAGAGCATTAGAGATAATCAAAGAGTTAGATGAAGCAAAAGAAAAAGCTACAATAAAAGTATTTGAAAAAGAAAAGATTCAAATTTTAATAGGTCAATATGGGGCTTATATAAAACAAGGAAGAAAAAATTTCAAAATACCAAAAGGTAAAGAAGCTAAAGATTTAACTTTAGAAGAATGCCTTGATATTATTGCAAATGATTCTAAATCAAAAGGTAGAACATCAACAGTAAGTGTAAAAAAAGCGCCTGCAAAGAAAACTACAACAGCTAAGAAAACAACTGCAAAAAAAACTACAGCTAAAAAACCTACAAGTAAAAAGAGTGCTGACAAATAATTATGAAGATTGGAATTTTATCGGATAGTCACCTAAAAAGTGACTATACCAAAGAAGTAATTGACTTCTTAAAAGAGATTAATAGTGAGTATCTAGTTCATGCTGGAGATTTATGTATTGAAAAAAATCTACAACTTTTAGAAGAGTCAAAACTTAAATATGTTTCAGTATTTGGAAATAATGATAGAAATTTACTTCAATTATCTTCTAAGTATAATATAAAACAAGAGCCCTATTATTTTCAAATAAAAGATACAAAATTTAAACTTATGCATCTACCATATTATCTTACCCCTGATAGCGATGTGGTGATTTTTGGACATACTCATATGTTTGAGCAAGATTATAAAAATAAGACACTTTTCGTAAACCCAGGAGAAGTCTGTGCTAGAGAAAAGCCTTTCATAGAGTGCGTTCAACTAGAGATTAAAGAAAATGAGTATATAATCTCACGTTACTTTAAAAAAATCAATGAAAAAAATTTCAAGAAAGAAGAATATATATATGAACGATAATGAAGAAATATTTTTATGTGCTATTTGTAATGTTGAAAGTGGTACTTGTAATGAAGACTGTAAATTCTGTACACAAAGTGTAAGATACAAAGCAGATATTCAAAGATATACATTAAAAAGTATTGAGCAAATTTTAACAGAAGCTAGAAGTGCAAGAGCAAATGGTGCTGTTGGATTTTGTTTAGTTACTGCTGGACTTGGTTTAACTGAAAAGAAAACAAAGTTTATTGCTGAAGCTGCAAGAGCTATTAAAAAAGCAGATTTAGGTCTTAGATTAATTGCATGTAATGGAACTGCAACTGTTGAGCAATTAAAAGAATTAAAAGCAGCAGGTGTTGATAATTATAATCATAATTTAGAAACATCAAGAGACTTTTATCCAACAATTTGTACAACTCACTCTTGGGATGAGAGATATCAAACATGTTTAAATGTAAAAGAAGCTGGATTAAAACTTGTTTGTGGTGGAATTTTTGGAATGGGTGAAACGCAAGAAGATAGAATTTCAATGATTGAAGCTATAAATTCACTTGACCCTATGAATGTTCCTTTAAACTTTTTCCATCCAAATGCAGCTTTACCAATAGTTGAAAATACTATAAGTAGAGAAGAAGCTTTTGATTTAATTACCTTAGCAAGAAAAATGATTCCAAATGCACATAAAATAATGGTTGCAGGTGGAAGAGAGTTAATGTTTGGTGATGAGCAATATGAAATATTCAAAAGAGGGGCTAATGCCTTTGTTATTGGTGATTATTTAACAACTGCTGGAAAAACTCCTAAAGATGATGTTGAAGCACTTGAATCATTTGGTTATAAAATAGCTAAAAACTTTCATGTAATGCCAGACGAGAAGTAGGAAATTTAATGAGTGAAGAAATATTAATAATTATATCAATATCACTAATAATATTTACTTCTCCATTAGTATCTAAGCTTTTAAAACTACCAACTATTCCTGTTGAAATTATGATGGGAGCAATAGCTGCGTATTTAGCTTTTATTGTTGAGCATCCTATTTTCCACCTTGTTGCTGAACTTGGATTTTTATATTTAATGTTCCTTGCAGGACTTGAAATAGATTTGAAAAAACTTCTGTCTATTTCTCCTTCAATGCTGAAAAAATCTCTTTTATATAATGTGGTTTTATTTGGCTGTTCTATTCTTATAACCTTATATTTCGAACTAGGATATATATTTATAGTAATTCTACCTCTTATCTCCATTGGAGTTCTAGCAGCTCTTAAAAAAGAGTATGGTGATACTGAATGGATTAAAATAGCTTTTATTGTAGGACTAATTGGTGAGATATTATCTATCTTTGCTTTAACTACAGTTTCTGCTGGATTAGAGTTTGGAGTAGGAATAGATTTTTATAAAACAATGGCTTTATTTATTTTGTTCTTGGTTTCGATGATTTTAATTTACAAATTGTTTCATAATCTTATTTGGTGGTTTCCAGAAATTAAAAACTATTTAATGCCACATGAAGATCATCAAGAACAAGATATAAGAATCTCTATGGCTATATTCTTCTTAATGATCACAGTTATGATGTATCTGCATTTAGAAATAGCCTTTGGAGCATTTATCGCAGGTATATTTATTACTACATTTTTTGAAGATCATAATAAACAATTACCGCATAAATTAGAGCATTTTGGTTTTGGTTGGTTAGTTCCTATATTTTTTATATCAGTTGGGGCATCACTTGAGATTGAAGCAATTCTTAATTGGGATTTAGTAAATAAAGCTTTATTAATAACACTTGCAATGATTGTGATTAGATTATTAGCTTCGCTATTATTTGTAAAAGAGATGGGATGGAATAAGTTCTTTATGTTAGGCCTATCACACGCAATGCCATTAACTTTATTGATTGCGGTATCTACAATCGCATATAATAACCACTCTATAACCCAAGAGTATTATTATGCGTTTATTTTAGCTTCTATCTTAGAGGTATTACTAGTTATGGTAATTATAAGAATAATTACCAGCTTAGTTTATTTTAGAAATAGTAATTAAGTTACTCTCATATTTAACATCATATTTAGATGGTTTGTCAATTAATTCAATAGCAACTCTGAAATAACCTTCATTTTTGTGATTACCAATAGTGATTTTTTTGTAATTTCTTGAATCAATGTCATCTTTTTTAGTTAAAAAATTGATTTTTGCTTTATAGTCAATAATAATTTTATTTTCTTTTATGATAGAAAACTTTTTAGAAACTTCATGATCTGTATGAATGATTAATTTATTATCATTAAATTCTATTTTTAGAAATGACAATAATTGTTTGCTAATTAATTCATCTTCATCAATAACATCAGGTCTAGGTTTTACATAAACCACTTGCGTAGGCTCTACTGCTTGAGTTTTTGATAATTCTTTTTTAACTATTTCTTTAGTTTTTTGCTCAGTTTGAGATTTAGTTTTTTGAATCATTGAGTCAACTTCTTTTTTTGAATAAGTTTTCAATGCAGGAGGAGTATCTTTTATAATAGGGGCAATTCTATTTACAGCTTCTTCAACTTTATTTTTATTTGCATCTGGATTTAGGCTTGTTACCTTTGACATTTTTTCTTGCATTTCTTTGATGTATTGAGCTTCTTGAGCAGCTTCTAATGTCTTGGGAGTTTCATTTATTTCAAAAATCTTAGCTGATGCTTCTTCGTATGCATCTGTAACTGCAAAGGGATTTTCTCTTGCATTTAAATTTATTGATAGAATGATTGTTAATGTAAATAAGAATAAAGTTTTCATTGTTGTTCTGGCTCCAAATTTTTTAATTCAAAATACTCTTTTTGCAAATAAGCATTTTCTCTTTGTAATCGTAGAATTTCTCCCTCAAGATACTCTTTTTTATATTTCAATGAATTATAAACTTGTAAAGAGTTATCTCCAAAGAGAACATTAACTGCATGATAAGAGAAAAATATTGTAATAATTAATGATATAAATACTATTAATATGAATTTTTTATATGCAGTCAATTGTTTTATCTACTCTTATTATTTTTTAAAAGGCTCTGACCCTAAATATTCAGCATAACCAACTTCTGCACCAATTTCAAGAAGTCTATTATACTTAGCGATTCTATCACTTCTAGCTGTACTTCCTGTTTTAATTTGTCCACAGTTTAAAGCAACAGCAAAATCAGCAATAAACGCATCTTCACTTTCACCTGATCTATGTGACATTACACAGTTGTAGTTATTTCTTTGTGCAAGTCTTATTGTTTGCATAGTTTCACTTACTGATCCAATTTGATTAGGTTTAATTAAAATTGAGTTTGCGATACCTTTTTTAATACCTTCACTTAAAATAGAAGCATTAGTAACAAATAAATCATCTCCAACTAATTGAACTTTATCTCCAAGAACATCAGTTAATATTTTCCATCCATCCCAGTCGTCTTCACTTAATCCATCTTCAATAGATACGATTGGATATTTTGAACATAAATCAGCATAATATGCTACAAGTTCAGCAGAAGTTAATTCTCTGTTTTCTGATTTAAGTACATATAAACCTTTTTCATTAATAAGTTCAGATGCAGCAACATCAAGTGCAATTGCAACTTGCTCACCAGCTTTATATCCTGCTTTTTCAATTGCAGTCATAATAACTTGAATTGGTTCTTCGTTTGATTTTAAATTTGGAGCAAATCCACCCTCATCACCAACAGCTGTACTTTCACCCATTGCATCAATAACTTTTTTTAAGTGTTGATAGATTTCAGCAGTTGCTCTTAAACCTTCATTGAAGTTTTCAAAACCAACAGGCATAATCATATATTCTTGAAAATCTACAGAGTTATTTGCATGCTCACCACCATTAATAATATTAAACATAGGTACAGGCATAGTCATTGCATTTGCTCCACCTAAATATCTATATAATGGAATTTGTAATGAAGCAGCAGCAGCCCTTGCAGTAGCCATTGAAACACCTAATACTGCATTTGCACCAAGATTTGCATAGTTGTGAGTTCCATCAATATCTTTCATTGTTGCATCAATTTCAGCTTGATTGAATGGACTTAAACCAATTAGTTCATTTGCAATTGTTGTATTAACATTTTCAACAGCTTTAAGAACACCTTTACCTAAAAATCTATTATCACCATCTCTTAGTTCTAATGCTTCTCTTTTTCCAGTACTTGCACCACTTGGTACAATAGCACTACCTTTTGTCCCATCACTTAAAATAACTGTTGCTCTTACAGTTGGATTTCCTCTTGAATCTAATACTTCATCAGCGTATACATTATCGATAAATACCACTTAAGTCTCCTATATTCATAATTTTAATGATTATAGCTAAAAAAAATTTGTTATTTGCTTTTGTAGGTTTTGTAGAGTGTTTTTTGTAGATTATTTTAAGAGAAAAGGGAATAAAAATTCCCTTTTGTTAATAAATTATTATTTTAGTTTTCTATTCTTCAATTTCTGATTCATCTTCAAGGTCATCTGAAGTGCTACTAATTAAAGCATCGTTAATTCCCATTGACTCTAAAATTTTTCTTTCAATCTCAGTTGCTATTTCTGGATTGTCTTTTAAGAACACTTTTGAGTTTTCTCTTCCTTGACCAATTTTCGAATCACCGTAAGAGAACCAAGCTCCAGCTTTATCAACGATATCAAGTTTAACACCATAATCAACCAATTCACCAGTTTTTGAGATACCTTCTCCAAACATAATATCAAATTCAGCTAATTTAAATGGAGCAGCAACCTTGTTTTTTACAACTTTTACTTTAACTCTATTCCCAATTGAATTTTCACCTTGTTTAAGTGTAGCAATTCTTCTAATATCAAGTCTTACAGATGAGTAAAATTTAAGGGCATTTCCACCTGTCGTTGTTTCTGGACTTCCATAACCTGTCATTCCAATTTTCATTCTGATTTGATTAATGAAAATAACCGTACAGTTCATTTTATTTAGTAAACCAGTGATTTTTCTAAGAGCCTTAGACATAAGTCTTGCTTGAACACCAACTTGTTGGTCATCCATATCTCCATCAATCTCTACTTTTGGAGTAAGAGCAGCAACCGAGTCAATAACTACTAAATCAACAGCACCTGATCTAATAACTGTTTCAAGTATTTCTAAAGCTTGCTCACCAAAATCAGGTTGTGAAACAAGTAAATTATCAGTATCAACACCTAAATTTTTTGCATATACAACATCTAAAGCATGTTCCGCATCAATAAATGCACAAACACCACCAGCTTTTTGACACTCTGCTATTGCATGTAATGTTAATGTAGTTTTACCAGATGACTCAGGTCCATAAATCTCAATAACTCTTCCTTTTGGAAGACCACCAACACCAAGTGCTAAATCAAGTCCTAAAGAACCTGTACTAATAGTTTCAGTTGGAACAACAACTTTGTCTCCAAGTCTGATTAAAGTACCTTTACCAAATGTTTTATCTATTTGTTTAATTGCTAAGTCTAATGATTTTTTTTGATTCTCATCCATAATATTTCCTATGTTGATTTTATTTCTTATTTTTTATGAGGGAATTCTAGCAGTTTTTTTATGAAGGGTAGATTTATATTACAAATTGCAATATTTTTATTTACTTTCTTCTTGAGATATCTTTTCAATACTCTCAATAGTCTTAATATGAGCATTAACTCTTTTTTTCATAGTATATGTTTTTATATGCTTCGCAAGAATTTTTGTATATTTTTTATAATTTCTTGAATCTTTCTCAAATAAAGCTAATTTTTTTTGTATTTTTATAATGTCTTGGGGGATTGTGTTGTTTTGCATATATAACCTTATTTTAAAGATAATGCTATTTTAACTAAAAACGACTTTAACTTTTAATTTATTTTAAACAAAAAAAAACCTAAGCCAAAAAGACTTAGGTTTAAAAGTGTTTTAGTAAAAATTATTATTGTAATAATTTTAAAACATTTTGTTGAACAGTATTTGCTTGACTGATTGCATATGAACCAGCTTGAGAAATAATGTTTTGTTTGTTGAAGTTTGCAGATTCTTCCGCATAATCAACATCTCTAATAATAGATTCAGCGGCACTTAAATTAGTAGACTGAGTCATTAAGTTTCTAACAGCTGATTCAACTTGGTTTTGAGTAGAACCGAATTCAGATCTTAAACTATTTAATCCATCAATAGCTCCATCAACTACTGTTTGATAATCTTTTGCAACAGCAGAAGTTAAAGTATCATTTGCTAGATTCGCTGAAGTTAAACCAGAAAGAGATTTTCCTACTGAAGAAGTATTTTCATATCTTACATCCGCAGTTCCCGCAGTAAGAGTAACAGCAGGACTTGTACCACCAGCAGTAATACCATGACTTGCAGTATCTACATTAATCAATGCAATCATTGCTGTTCCTACAGCGTTTTCTACAGCAGTTGTACCATCAGCAGCAATATCTGCTGCAGTTACAGTATATGAATAAGTGTAAGTTTCATCAGATGTTGCTGATTTAATTTGAACTGATGCAGTATCTCCAGCAGCCCATGTCCCTCCACCATCACCAAATGTTATAGTGTCTACTTGAGCAGTCGACGTGTTAGCTCCTGTTGTATGAACTAATGTTGCAGTTAAATTATTTGCAGCACTACCTAAACTACTTGTATTTGAAGCAGATGATGGTTTTGCAACAATTGTATCTGTTGCCCCTTCTCCTACTTGGAATGAAAACGAATTTCCATTTAATAAATCCATACCATTATAATTAGTTTGTTCTGCAATATTATCAAGTTGAGTTAATAATTTTTGAACATCATTTTTGATAGCTTCTCTACCTTCTGCAGAAGTAGTATCAGTTGATGCTTGAATTAATTTAGCTTTAATAGTATCAAGAATAGTTGATTGTTCAGCCATTGATTTATCAGCAATTTGAAGTAAAGAAACTGCTGAGTTACCATTTGCAACACCTTGATTAATAGAAGTTACTTGAGTTCTTAGTTTATCAGCAATTGCTAAACCAGATGCATCATCAGACGCTTTGTTTATTTTAAGACCAGTAGAAAGTTTTTCTAATGAACTTGAAAGAGTGTTATTTGTGTTTTTTGATGCTTCTTGAGCAGTAAGAGATGAGATATTTGTATTGATAATCATAATAAATCCTTTTTATATATGACGACATTGTGATTTTAAATCACTTCCGAAAACCTTCTTGCTTCTTTTTTCAAAGGCCCAAGCATAGAGAGGAAAGTTTTTCTTCTCTTCGGAACCCATTGGTCCCTAATCTTTATACTGAAAGTATTACATACCATTTCTTAAAATTAGATTAAATTATCTAGTCTTTTTTAGAATTATTCCACTTTCTATATGATTTGTATAGGCAAACTGATCAAATAGTGCGAAGTTCACTATTTCATGGGTTTTTACTAGTTCATGTAAATCTCTATGTAGTGTTTCTGGATTACATGATATATATATTATTTGCTCAAAATCTTTTGCCAGTGCTCTTGTGATATCATCAAGTCCAGCTCTAGGAGGGTCCATAAATATGGTATCGAAGTTATAATCTTTTAGATTTATATCTTTTAGTCTTTCAAAAGTTCGTACTCCTTGAAGTCCTTGTACAAATTCTTCTGCACTCATTCTAATAAAATCTATATTTGAGATATTGTTTAACTCACAGTTTCTTCTTGCTGATTTTATAGAGGTTTTTGAGATTTCAGTTGCTAGGACTTTATTGAACTTTGTAGAAAGTGGTATTGTAAAGTTTCCACCACCACAGTAAAGTTCGCATAAATCTTTTGAAGAGTCTTGGATATTATTTAAAACCCATTCAATCATATGAATATTTACATTTGTATTTGGTTGAGTAAATCCACCTTCTTGATATTCAAAATTATAATCTTTGTTGTTTATATTTAGTTTTTCTGAAATCAAATCTTCACTTATGATTTGTTTTTGTTTTCTACTTCTTCCTATGATTTTGATATTTACTTTGCTTTCAAGCTCTTTTGCAAGAATATTCCATGCCTCACCTAGTTTTCTATGGTAAATCAAAGTTACAAGTAGGTCATTTGTTGTGCTTCCTAGAAATTCAACTGCGAAAAGTTTGTCTTCAAGCTCTTTTTCTTTACTTATAAGTTCTAAAAGTTTTGGCATAACTTCTTGAATATGAGGACTTACTATTTGACATGAGTCTATTTCTAATATATTTTTATTAAAATCATTCATAGCATATGAAATAGTATGATTTCCATTTTCATCATTTTCCCACCAAATTCTAAACTCTGCACGATTTCTAAAAGCTTTATCTTCACTTTTTATAATGTCAAAATCCATAGATGTAAAGTTTGAAAATCTTTCTTTTTCCCTTTGTATTTTGAAGTCTAGTTGCTCTTCATAGTTTTTATCATATAGTGTACATGAAGCACATTTACCAAAATATTCACAATTCATTATTTTCCTTGAAATTAGGTTCTACAATTATTAGAACCATTGTTTTTTCTATTTCTTTTATTTGGAATTATATTGAATGAATGGTATTTGTTTTATTAAAGGTAAAAAATCAAGCTTCTTAGATATAATTTAAAAATATTTAAAATGTGGAGAAATTTATGAAATCATTAGTAATAAATATAAAAGATGACACCATTGTTGATAAAGTTTTATGGATGTTAGAGCATTTTAAAGATGATGGATTAGAAATAGTATCAAAAGAAGATATGGAAGATTTGAAACTTTTAAAAGAGACAAGAAGTGAAGAAAAAATCAATTTTAGAACTTAGAAATTACTCAATCTACAAAATATAAAAAAACTTACAAATTTTGAACCAGCTTATAGACTTAGAATTGGTGATTATAGAGTTCTTTTTGATGTTGAAGAAAATATTATAATTATAGGTAGAATTTTACATAGAAAAGAAAGTTATTAATAAATGAAAGAAAATTGGCAACAACAACTACAATCACTATTAAATTGTGATTTAAAAACCTTATATCCGCTAGCTAGAAGTTTAAATAGAAAGCTAGAGTTTTATGTTGGACCTACAAATAGTGGTAAAACATATAATGCAATGCAAAAATTAAAAGAGGCAAACTCTGGACTTTATTTAGCACCTTTGCGACTTTTAGCACTTGAAGGTTATGAAGATTTAAAAGCTTCGAATCTTGAAGCTTCACTAATCACAGGTGAAGAACAAATGTTAAATGAAGATGCAGCTCATGTTTGCTCTACAATTGAAATGCTAGATTTTGATTTAGATGTTGATGTGGCTGTTATTGATGAAGTTCAAATGCTTGATGATATAGATAGAGGTTGGGCATGGGTAAATGCAATTATTGGATGTCCTGCTAAAAAAATCATTATGACAGGAAGTGTAAATGCACTTGATGCTGTTAAAAGAATAGCTGCATATTTAGATGAAGATTTAGAGATAGTAAAACACCAAAGAAAAAATGAACTAAAAGTTTTATCAAAATGGACAGCTTTAGATAAACTAGAAGATGGAACTGCCTTAATAGCATTTTCAAGAGCAGATGTTTTAAAACTAAAACATAGACTTCAAAAAAACTATACAGTTTCAGTTATCTATGGAAATTTATCACCTGAAGTAAGACGTGATGAAGCACAAAGATTTAGAGAAAAGAAAAGCCAGATTTTAATAGCAACAGACGCAATTGCGATGGGATTAAATCTTCCTATTAAAACTATTTTGTTTACAACAGATACAAAATTTGATGGTGTTAGTAAAAGAAAAATAACAGTAAATGAAATCACTCAAATAGCAGGTCGTGCAGGGCGTTATGGTCACTTTGAAGCAGGGTTTTTAGGTGCCACCAGAAGAGATGTTTTAGAACATATTAAAGTTGAGTTTGAAGCTCCAATAAGAACTATAAAACCACCTTTTAAAGTAAAAATAAATGCAAATCAACTAGAGGCTTTAGCCGCACATATTAAAACAAATTCTTTAACAAAAGTATTAAAGTTTTTTGCTGATAATATGTATTTTTCAGGACCATTTATAGCTGCAAATATTTCATCTATGATAGAAGCTGCAAAAATTGTTGATACAAAATTTAATCTAAAACTTGATGAAAAATATCTTTTAGCTCAAGCTCCCATTACTGCTAAATCAAATATTATTATTCAAGCTTATGATGCTTATATTGCAAGTGTTATTAAAAAAAGAGTTTGCCATTATAAACCATCTATTACTTTGCCTAAAAAAGCTATTACTCAAAGGGATTTATTACTAGTGGAAGATGAAGTAAAAAAAATATCATTGTATTTATGGTTATCTTACAAATTTCCTCAACTTTTTCCTGACCATGATAAAGCATATATTTTAAGAAATTCTTTTAATTCATTTATAGAAAAATCATTAAGAGGAAGTTTAATTCAAGAAGAAATACCTAGAAAAACTTTCCCAAAAAAAACATATACTGATCATAAAAATGAGAAAAATGATAAAAAAAATTATAAACCAAGAAGAAGAAAAGCAATTTAATAAAAAATTAGCTAAAATATAAGACTTAAACAAAGAAATATAAAAGGAATATCTATAGTGTTTGGATTTTTTAAAGTTAGTGAGGATCTTTTTTATAAAGAGCTACTATCAGATGATATTGATATTAATAAAATCCAAAAATATATAGAAAAAGGTATTGATATAAATAAAAAAGATGAAAAGGGAAGAAGTATCCTTTTTATACTTAGTGCAAAAAGAAAAATAGATGCAATAAGAATTTTATTGAAAAATAATATCAATATAAATATAGAAGATAGATATGGAAGAACAGTTTTAGATGAAGCTGCTTTAAGATCAGATGGAATAATGATTAGATTTTTTCTTGATAATGGTTTTGATATTAACCGTAAAAATAGTATGGGTCGAACAATTCTTCAAGATGTTGCCTTAGAAGGTGACTATAAAATATTTCAAATTTTAATGAATAATCGACCTGATTTTAATATAAAAGATAGTTATGGAAAAACTGTATTATTTGATGCAGTTGAAGGCCAAAATATCAACATCATAAAAGATGTTGTAAATAATGTTGATAGTTTAAATATCCTAGATGAAAACTACCAAACAGCACTTTTTAAAGCAGTTTTAAAAGATAATATTGAAATAGCAAAACTTTTGATAGTTCATGGAATAAATGTAAATTTCTTGGATAAAGATGGTCAAAATGTACTTTTTAATACTATTTTACAAGGTTCAAAAAATATTCCTATTATAGAACTTCTAATGAAGAAAGATATAAATATGAATATTGTTGATAATAACAACAAGAATGTTCTGGATGAGCTTTTGTATGTTCATGATTTACAAAAAAATACTTCAAAAGAGTTAGATGGTAAATATAAACTAATTACCCCTGAAAAAGAGTATTTGCCTTTAGCCTTAATGTTTATAAACAATGGATTAGATATTGATAAGATACACGAAGATGGTAAAACAACACTTCAAATTGAAATAGAAAATAAAAACTTTGCAAATGTAGAGTTTTTGGTTAATTGTGGTGCTGATTTAAATGTTGTCGATGAAAATGATAAGAATATAATTTATAAAGAGATTTTAAAGGGATATTCAAACTATCAAATGATAGACTTCCTTGTTTCAAAAGGTGCTTCTTTAGAAGCTAAAGATTTAGATGAAAAAACAATTTTTGATGATATTATAGAAATAATAGCCATTACAAAAGGTTTTAAAAAAGTAAATCCAGTCTTAGCAGCTTTTATAAAAGAAAATGAAAAATATGATGTTCTTTTAAAGAAAATATTAACATATAGACCGAATATTGAAGCACAAAGATTAGATGGCAAAAATATTTTATTTGATTTAGTTACATACAATGATTTTGAAACATTAAAAATGATTATAAATTATGGTGTCAATCTAAATATTAAAGATAAAAGAGGATCAACACCATTAATGTATATGGTTGAAGAAGGCTTGAAAATTAAAGATAAAAAAGAAAGAGAATTTTTTATTGAACGATTAGTCTATTTTTTAAAATATAGAGTTAGTGTTGATATTCAAGATGTAGATGGAAGAACTGTTTTACATAAAGCTGTAATTGCAAATGACCTAACGGTTGTTGAAAAGCTTTTAACAAAAAAAGCTGATTTAACAATTACAGATATACATGGAAGAACAGCTCTTCATCATACCCAATGGCATGGGAATTATAAAATTGCAAGATGGTTAATAGCAGCAGGTGCTGATATGAATCAGCTTGATAATAGTGGATTTACATTATTAAATTATGCAGCTATTTTTGGTCATGTAAGACTTGTTATTGCACTGATTGCATCTGGAGTTCTTATGTATAATAGAAATTCAAAGAATAGAAAAGTAGCACAATTTTTTAAAGATAGGGAAAATAATTTAGAGAAATTGTTAGTTACAAATACAAACGATTTAAAAATGCAAAAGGCATTAGAAGAAGTTGTAGAAAATCTAAAAAAAGAAATTAATGAAGCACTAATATAAAAAAGGAAGAAAATATGTTTAACAAATCAATTATAGTTTTAGCAGCAGGTGCAGGAACAAGAATGAAATCTGATACTCCAAAGGTATTACATAGAATTTCTGGGAAACCAATGTTATATTATTCAATAAAAGAGGCTTTAAAATTAAGTGATGATATTACAGTGGTTTTATTTCATCAAGCAGCACGAGTTCAAACTGAGATGGAAAAATATTTCAAAAATATAAACTATGTTATTCAAGACCATGCAAACTATCCAGGAACTGGTGGAGCTGTTATGAATATCACTCCAAAATATCCTAAAGTTTTAGTTTTAAATGGAGATATGCCACTTATTCAAGCAAGTGAATTGGAAAAATTTGACATCGATGCAACTATTGTAATGTCCGTACTAGAACTTGAAAGTGCTGATGGCTACGGAAGAGTAATTATTGAAAATGGAAATGTTAAAAAAATAGTTGAACAAAAAGATGCAAATGCGCAAGAGTTAGCAATCACAACTGCAAATGCAGGAATTTATCAATTTGAAACAAAATTCTTACTTGAAAACTTAGCAAAGCTAAATAATAATAATGCACAAAAAGAGTATTACATCACAGATTTAATTGAAATGGCAATAGAGCAAGGAAAAGTTTTAAAGCCACTTGCTGTAAATGAGGAGAACTTCAAAGGGGTTAACTCAAAAGTTGAATTAGCTGATGCTGAGGTTATTCATCAAAATAGAATAAAAAAAGAGTTCTTAAAAGCTGGTGTTATTATGAGATTGCCTGATACTATTTATATAGAAGAGGGTGTACAAATTGAGGGTGAAAGTATTATTGAAAATGGAGTATCTCTTTTAGGTAATTCAAAAATCATAAATTCACATATCAAAACAAACTCTGTTGTTGAAGACTCAATTGTAAGAAATAGTGATGTTGGTCCAATGGGAAGAATAAGACCTGGTAGTGATTTAAATAAAACACATATTGGAAACTTTGTTGAAACAAAAAAAGCTATTTTAAATGGTGTAAAAGCAGGTCATTTATCATATCTTGGTGATTGTACTATTGATGAGGGTACAAACATAGGTTGTGGAACAATAACTTGTAATTATGATGGGATTAATAAACATCAAACAATTATTGGTAAAAATGTATTTGTAGGAAGTGATACTCAGTTTGTGGCACCTGTTAATATCGAAGATGATGTATTAATAGGAGCTGGCTCAACGGTAACTGGAAATGTAAAAAAAGGTCAGTTATTTTTAACACGTGCAAAAGCAAAAACTATTGATGGTTACTTTTACAAACATTTTTCAAGTAAAAAAAAGTAGAAAAACATGTTACTAAAAAATAAAAAGATATTAGTTGGAGTAACAGGTTCAATTGCAATTTATAAAGCCTTAGAGTTAATAAGACTTTATATAAAAGCAGGTGCAATTGTTCGAGTTATTATGACAGATGGTGCAAAAAAGTTTATAAATCCAATTACATTTGAAGCAATATCTCAAAATAAAGTATTGTGTGAAGATAGTGAAAATTGGGATAAAAGTCAAGATTATAATCATATTGATATTGGCAAGTGGTCAGATATTTTTGTAATTGCACCTGCAAGTGCAAATACAATTAATAGATTATCAAATGGACTAGCAGATAATCTTCTTTTACAAACAGCTTTAGCATATCCTAGAATGAAATTAATAGCACCTGCCGCAAATACAAATATGCTAAAAAATCCAATTACACAAGCAAGTCTAAAGATGCTAAAACTTTGTAATTATGAGATTATTTCATCTGTTACAAAAGAGCTTGTATGCAAAGATGTTGGTGATGGAGCGATGGCTGAACCTCAAGATATTTTTGATGCAACTTGCAAAGAACTTCTTAAAGTTGATTATTGGATAAATAGAAAAGTAGTATTAAGTGGTGGAGGAACTATTGAAAGAATTGATGATGTTAGATATCTTTCAAACTTCTCATCAGGGAAAATGGCTTCATCTTTAGCTCGTGCTTTATATTATAAAGGTGCAGATGTTTGTTTAGTTAGCACTAGAGGTCATGAAAACTTACCTGCAAGTATTCATTTAATAAAAGTTGAAAGTTCAAATGAAATGTATGAGTACTTAGTTGATTCAATTAGAGTTGCTAAAAAAGGTGTTTTAACAAAACCTACTTTAATGGATAGTTCAAGTCCAACTTTAATACTAAAAAAACCTTATTTATTTATGGTAGCAGCCGTTAGTGATTATGTTCCATCTTTCCCACAAGAGGGTAAACTAAAAAAAGAAATGATTGGAACTTCATGGAATTTAGAGTTAAAACAAAATATGGATATTTTAAAATCTTTAGATAAAGAAGGATTAATCTCTATTGGATTTAAAGCTGAAATGGATGAACAAGTTGCTTCTACAAATGCTACAACAATGCTTGAAAAGAAAAATCTTGATGGGGTTTGTCTAAATATAATAAATGAAGAGAATAGTTTTGGAAGTGATAATAATAGTATAGAATTAATTTTAAAAAATAACTCTTATGAATTCAAAGGCTCAAAATTAGATATTTCTTTAGATATTTTAGAAAAGCTGAAAGCAGAGTTTAACGAATATGAGTGATTTACGACTCCCAGAACATATTGCCATGATTATGGATGGAAATGGTAGATGGGCAAAAGAAAGAGGTCTTAAAAGAACTGCAGGACATAAAAAAGGCGCAGAGGTTGTACGTGAAATAACTACATATTGCGCAAAAATCGGAATAAAGTATTTAACTTTATATGCTTTTTCAACAGAAAACTGGAAAAGACCAAAACTTGAAGTTGAATATCTAATGAAGCTTTTAGAAAAATATTTAAAAGAAGAACTAGAAGTTTATTTAGAAAATAATATTAGATTTAGAGCTATTGGTGATTTATCAAAGTTTTCAAAGTCTTTACAAAATAGAATATTAAAAACTCAAGAATTAACTTCTTCTTGCAATGGATTAACTCAAGTATTAGCACTAAATTATGGTTCAAAAGATGAAATAATAAGAGCCATAAAAAAGTTAAACGAAAAAGGTCTTGAAGTAAGTGAAAAAAATCTAGAATCATGCCTTGATACAGCTGGAATTTCTCCTGTGGATATAATGATAAGAACAAGTGGGGAAGTTCGTCTTTCAAACTATTTATTATGGCAAAATGCTTATGCTGAGATGTTTTTTGTTCAAACATATTGGCCCGATTTTACAAAAACAGAACTTGATGACATAATAAGCGATTTTTCAAGAAGAGAGCGAAGATTTGGAGCTGTTTAGTTTTATCTTTGGAGCTTGTATTGGTTCATTTTTAAATGTATTAATTTTAAAACTTCCTCTTGGGGAATCATTACTTTCAAATAAAAGAAGTAAATGCCCTTCTTGTGGTCATTTGATTTATTGGTATCATAATATTCCAATTCTTTCTTATGTATTTTTAAAAGCAAAATGTTCTTATTGTGGTGTTAAGATTTCATTTCAATACTTTTTAGTAGAAAGTATTAGTGCTTTCTTAACATTACTTTTGTTTTTAAAAATAGGATTAAGTTCTGAATTTATTTTTATGTGTTTATTATCTTATGTTTTAATAGTTTTATCTTTTATTGATTTAAAATATAAAGCAGCTCCTGATTATTTACTTTTAATAGCTTTATTTTTATCTTTTTTTACAACAAATTCTAATCTTTTAGATGCTTTTAAAAATGCATTTTTATTTTCAGGGGCACTTGTTTTACTTAATTTTGTAATAACTTTTTATATACAAAATATAAAAGCAAAAATATTAAAAGATGAATCTTTGAAAACCCAAGAGGCTTTAGGTGAAGGTGATATTCCTATTATTGCAATGATGGGAGTTATTCTTGGATTAAGTTCAGGCATATTTGCAATATTTTTAGCTGCTTTTTTTGCTATAATACCTTCAATTTATTCAAATATAGTAAAAAAAGATATCCAAACACCATTTATTCCTTATTTAGTTTTAGGATTTTATGTGGAATATTTTTTTAATTTAGAAACATTTATAAAGGCCTTTTATTGAAATTAAATCATTATTTATATTCCCAGTTTGCAATTACTTTTTTTCCCATTTTTTTAGGATTATTTTTTATTACATCAATTGTTTTTTTAGTAAAAATCGCATCATTAACTTCAATAATCACTATAGATTTCTTTGAATTATTTAGACTTTTCGCATATGTAGTACCTCAAATCATATTTTATACTATGCCAATTTCTTTTTTTATATCAATGGTTATTACCCTTGCAAAACTGGCAAGTGAATATGAATTAACAGTTATTACATCATTTGGATTAAACCCTGTAAATATTTTAAAAATATTTTTACCTCTTACTTTACTTTTATCTGCATTATTGTTAGTGGTTTCAGTAGGTTTAATTCCTAAAACAAAATTCTTAACAAAACAATTTTTAGAAACAAAGAAAAAAGAGGCAAATTTCAATATAAAAGCAAGTGAATTTGGACAAAAGTTTGGAGACTGGTTGATTTATATTAATGATAAAAATGATAAAACTTATAGCGATGTAAAACTATTTAAAACTGAAGAAAAAAAAGATCAATTTATCATTAGTAAAACGGCTGTTTTAGATAATGATAAAGGGAATCTAAGTTTTAAATTAGTTGATGGAAAAGCTTTTATTATTGATGAAAAAGAGTTAAATCAAATTGATTATGAATCAATGTATATTAATGATTCTATTGCAGATAGTAAAATAGGAGTTTTTACAGATACTTATAGTTATTGGAAGCATAATATTCAAAAAAATATTGATATTGATGATTTGACATTTTTTGTTTTAACCTCATTATTCCCTTTATTTTCACTTTTCTTAGTGATTACTTTTGGATATTTTAATCCAAGATATGAAAAAAATAGAGCAGTATTTTTCTCTTTAATTGCAGTTGTTTTATATTATGTTTTAATAAAAATGATTGGAGATAAGATTTTATTACATGCTTTATATATTATTCCAACAGTATGGATTATAGGAACTTATATTTTATATTCTCAAACAATAAAAAAAGAGTATTAATCTTAATGAATTTAAAATTTGTAATTGCCTATGATGGAAGTTTATTTCAAGGAAGTCAAAAGCAACCAAATGGTTTAACAGTTGAAAATAAGCTTTTAAAAGCGTTTAAAAGAATAAATATAGATACAAGTATAGTTTTAAGTGGACGAACTGATAAAGAAGTTCATGCAACAGGTCAGGTGTTCAACTGTATTGTTCCTGATTTTTGGGATGATTTTTCTAAATTAAAAGAAGTTTTAAATAGAAATCTTCCAAGCTCTATAAAAATAAATAAAATTTCAAAAGTTAGTGATGACTTTCACTCTAGATTTCATGCAAAAAAAAGAGTCTATAGATATTTTATTACTACAAAACCTACGAATCCTTTTAACGATAAGTTTGTTACATACGTACAAAATGTAGATGAAAAATTATTGAAAACAGCAATAAAAGAATATATAGGTGTTTTTGATTTTAAATATTTTCACAAAACAGGAAGTGATAAAGAGCTTACGATTAGAGAAGTTTTTGATACGACTTTTTATAAATATAAAGATATGTATGTGTTTAAATTTACAGCTAACTCGTATTTACGTTCTCAAATTAGATTAATGGTAGGATTTTTATTGGCAATAAATGATAATAAACAAACTATTGAAAATCTAAAAAAACAGCTAAGATTAGAAACCCACACATTTAAACTTCCAGCAAAGGCAAATGGGCTTTATTTAGCAAAAATAAAATATTAAAGGTAATAAATGTTTTTTAAAAAGAAGAAATTTTATACTCTTTTAGATATAAAAAATCAAATTGTTTTTACACCTTTAATATTTATATTTATACTTTCAATTCTTGTATTCACTTCAATCTATTTTTTCTTTGAATATGAAAAAAAGAATAAAATTGACAATTTAATACAAAGCGAAAACTTTTACAAAAATGATGTATTAAAAAACTATATTGCAAGTATAAAATATAATACAAGTACAAGCTTTGATGATATAGAAACAGACCTAGGTAATTATATATATGAAATCATAGGTTTTATTAAAGCTAAAATGACAATAAATAATGAATTTGATATTGAACTATTGAAGCCCCACTTAAAACAAATAGAATCAGCTAATAAAATAAAATTTTTACTTTTTGACACAAGGGATTATTCTGTTTTATTTGGTGATGAAATTTTAGAAAATCTTATTGAGCTTACAAATTCAGAAAATAAATCTGATAAATTTAAGAAATATATGTTAAGAAATATAAAATATATTGGTGATAACAATCTAATGTATAGTATTGATAATCAAAAAAAGAGCATACAATTAAGTTATCTAAAAAACATAGAATTTCTAAATATGTTTTTAGGAGCTTACTCAAAAACAGATGATATGGTTCTTCTTACTAAAGAGGTAATTTATGATTCAATTTATTCAAAAAGTAAAACTTTAAACAATTCACATTTCTATTTTTATGATTTAAATGAAAAAAAAATTTTAAATTATTATATGAATAATGAAGTAAAAGATGTATCTGAAATTAAGAATTTTTTAGAAGATAGTAAAAATGATTTATCATACACTTTCCCTAAATATCAATTTAAAATTTTCATTAAAGATGGACCTTTTAATAAAGAAAAAAGAGATATCGAAGAACAATATCAAACCAAAATGGTTATGAGTTTTTTAGTGGTCGTTTTTATTGCTTTATTGTTAATTACATCTGCAAACATTTTTGGGCGATTTATTAATACTATTTTCAATAGATATAATAGAAGATTAGAGCAAAAAAATCTTTTATTTAAGAAGTGGAAAGAAAGATATGAATTGGCAATTATCGCATCAAATGATGGATTATGGGATATGGATTTAAAATCAAGGAAAATATTTTTTTCAAAAAAATGGTTAGATATGTTTGGCTATACAAGAAATGATATTCAAGATTTTGAACAATGGATAAATCTAATTCATAATGAAGATAAAGAAAAAGTTTTAAATGAGTATGAAAAACATATAAATAAACAAAGTGAACATTTTGTTTGTGAATATAGATTAAAAGCTAAAGATGGAAATTATAAATGGATTCTAGAAAGAGGAAAAGAGTTTAATTCAAATAGAATGTTAATGATGGCTATGAATATAGATGAAAGGATGAAATTAACTAAAGAGCTAAGAGATGTTGAGTTGTTAACTAAGTTTGGAAGAATCGTAATTTTTAGATGGGAAAATGATGAGAATATGAGTGTAAAATTTGTATCTCAAAGTATCAAAGCTTATGGATATGATGTAAAAGATTTTGAAAAAAATATTAAATTCTTTGATTTTATTTATAAAGATGATGTGAACCAGTTAATTACAGTAATAAAAAAATCAATATTTAATGATGCAGATTCTTTTACTTCAATTCATAGGGTTGTAGATAAAGACAATAACATAAAATGGGTTTACAATAGAACTATTATTATAAAAGATGATAATGGAAATGTTATAGAGTTTTATGGATATTTAAATGATATTACAAAACTAAAAATGAATGAAGCAGAACTAAAAGAAAAAGTAAAACTTCAGCTGGAAAAGAATCTTGAGAAAGATAGATTATTGGTTCAGCAAAATAAACTAGCTTCCATGGGTGAAATGTTAGGAAATATTGCTCACCAATGGAGACAACCTTTAAATAATATCAATTTATTAATTTATTTTATAAGAGATTCATATGGCAAAATTTCACAAAATGAACTAAGTGAAGTTATAAAAGATGCAAAATTACAAATTGATTATATGTCTCAAACCATTGATGATTTTAGGAATTTTTATAAACCATCAAAAGAAAGAAAGATTTTTGATATAAAAGAATCAATTCTTCAAAGTTCAAAAATAGTGCATTCCTCTATTGAAAAAAATGCAATAAAGTTAGATATATTGGGTGAATCTTTAAGTATTGATGGTTTTGAAAATGAATTTGAGCAAGTGATTGTAAATATATTAAATAATGCAATTGATGCAAAGATTATAAAAAGTAAAATTATAAAGTTTGATGCAAAAATTGAAATTAATATTTATAAAGAAGATAAAAATATTTTTATTTCTATTTTCAACAATTGTGGAAATATTGATGAAAAAATAATTGAGCGTATTTTTGAACCATATTTTACAACAAAGTTTGAAGACCAAGGAACGGGAATTGGTCTTTATATGACAAAGGTTATTATAGAAAAAAATATGAAGGGTAAAATTGAAGCTAAAAACTTAAATGATGGGGTTGAATTTATTATAAAATTAAGGGCTTAAAATAATTTTAGATATAATCAATCATTATACAATTTAAGAGAGTAAAAAATGCAAATTTTAAAAACAAGAGTTTTATTAGTTGAAGATGAAGACTTAGCTAGAAAAACTTTATCTTTTTATTTAAATACAATTTTTGATGAAGTGGTTCTTGCTAAAGACGGAGCAGAAGGTATTTTGCTAATAAAAGAAAATTATGAAAAGAATGATAATTTTGATTTAGTATTAACAGATCTTAATATGCCAAACTTAAGTGGTATTCAAATGATTGATGAGATTTTGAAATTAATTCCTAATCAAAGATTCATAATC
Organism: Arcobacter acticola; assembly: GCF_013177675.1. Taxonomy (NCBI): domain Bacteria; kingdom Pseudomonadati; phylum Campylobacterota; class Epsilonproteobacteria; order Campylobacterales; family Arcobacteraceae; genus Arcobacter; species Arcobacter acticola. The sequence goes on along the minus strand of NZ_CP042652.1, from coordinate 2,813,299 downwards.
GTAAGTGCCCATAAAAATGAAGAAGATTTACTTAAACTTATTAATCTAAGAGTTTGTGGATATTTTGTAAAACCATTAAATATTGATAATATGATGGAAATGTTACAAAAAGCAAAAGAAGAAGTTTTAAAAGATAAACAACCAAAAGAAGTAAAAAATAAAGCATTAATATCTTTAAACAATAGTTATACTTTTGATTTATCAGCAAATAAACTTTATTGTAAAAACATAATTGTAAAGTTATCAAAAAAAGAATCAGAAATTTTAGATGTTCTTATTCAAAATCTAGGAGAAATAATCTCTGTTGACAAATTTAAAGAAATAGTTTGGGATGATATTACTATAAATGATTCATCATTTAGAACAGTGATGAAAAGACTAAAAGATAAAATTAAAGATGATGATTTTATTATTTCCCATAAAGGTTATGGGTATATAATTGAAAAGGTTTTAAGTAAATAAATAAAAGAGCTTAGCTCTTTTATTTATGGTTAAGCAATAACTTCTTGTTTTCTCATTTTTGCTTTTTGCATTAGGTATAAAGCAACAAAAATCCCAAAACCAATTAGGTATGAAATATGGTGATCACCTAATCCTAATTTCGCTTCCATAATTCTTGGTAAAAACATAAACGGAACAATAGTTATAAATAATATTCTTTCTATTATATTTGTTTTCGTTAAGAAATATCCCATGGTAGCACAAGAAAAAGCAATCATTCCCGCAAAGGCAGTTATAAAGATTATAGCTATATCTAAAGGATTTGTTATCCATACCCAACCAATTGGATCACTTGGATTTGACGCATCTATTCCTGAAATCAATAGTAATTCTGGGTTAAAGAAAAACATAAATGGTAATAAAGCTGTTCTTATATTGTAAATGAATCCGATAACTCCTGTTTTCATAGGATCAGCTTTTGCAATACCAGCAGCTGCATAAGCAGCAAGTCCAACAGGTGGCGTAACATCAGCTAAAATACCAAAGTAGAAAACAAATAAGTGAGCTGCAATTGCAGGAACCAAATATCCATTATCAGCAGCAAGTGTTAAAATAACAGGAGCTGTTAATGATGCCATTACGATATAATTTGCAGTTGTTGGTAATCCCATTCCTAAAATAATAGAAATTAAAGCTGCTAAAACTAATATTGCAAAAATATTACCATCTGCTAACGTTTCAACTACATCAAGTAAAACTTGACCAAGACCTGTTAATGTAATAGTTCCTACAACGATACCTGCAAGTGCAGTTGCAATTGCAATTGGAACCATGTTTTTAGCACCACTTATCATACCTGCTAAAATATCTACAAAACCACTTAATATAATTTCTTTTGTAATCTTTTCTTTTGCTAAAAAAGCTCTAAATGGATGTTGAACTACCATCAAGAACATTAAAAGCATAATCGCATTAAATGCAGCACTAGCAGCACTTTGTCTTAATACAATCAAAGTATAAAGTAAAAAGAAGATAGGAATTAAATAATGAATACCTTGAACAAAAGTTTTCCATTTTTTTGGAAGATCTTCTGCATTCATTCCTTTTAATCCAAGCTTTAATGCTTCTAGGTGAACAATATAAATTAACGCAAAATATGCAACAAAAGCTGGAATAAATGCAGCAATAACAACATCACTATAAGCCATTCCTAAGAACTCTGCCATAATAAATGCAGCAGCTCCCATAATAGGTGGCATTAATTGACCCATTGTAGAAGCTGAAGTTTCAACTGCTCCTGCTTGTTCTGGTTTAAATCCTGTTTTTTTCATTAAAGGAATAGTAAAAGTTCCAGTTGTAACTGTATTTGCAATTGAACTTCCACTCATAATACCTGTAAACCCAGAAGCAACAACTGCAGCTTTAGCAGGTCCTCCTCTAAATTTCCCAAGTAAGGCATAAGCTAAGTTAATAAAATATTCGCCAGCTCCAGCTTTATCTAAAAGTGAACCAAAAAGTACAAATAAGAATACAAATCCAGCTGATACCCCAAGTGGAACACCAAATACACCCTCAGTTGTTAAATACATATGACCAGCAAGTTTATTTAAACTAGCACCTTTATGAATAATCAATTCAGGCATATATGGACCTAAGAAAGAGTAAGCTAAAAATACAATTGCAATTATACTTAGTGCTAATCCTAGAACTCTTCTTCCCGCTTCAAGTAAAATAACAATTGCTACAACTGCTATAAAAATATCAGTTGCAGTATAATCACCTGGTCTTAAAGAAATTTCATTATAAAAAACAGCAATATAAGAAGCTGTTACTAAACCAATAGCTGCAAATGTATATCCAAACCATCTAATCTTTGTTAGAAAGTAAGGTTTTCTCATCATTGGGTAAATTAAAAATGCAAGTACCATACCAAATGATAAGTGTACAGATCTTGAAATTGTCGAGTTAATAGGTTCAATTACGATATATAATTGAAACATAGACCATGCAAGTGCAATTGCTGAAATAAGCCAAAATTCATAGTGTTGTGAACCAAAAACTCTCTGTCCTTCAAGCTCATGTAAAATAGCTTGTGTTTCGTGTTCTTGTTCTTCTTCTAATTGGGAAATATTATGAGGTTTTTCTTCATAAATAGCCATTATTTATCCTTTTAAAGTAGATGAAATTTATTTTCATAGGTCATTTAAAATAGATATTAAATGACCTATGAAAAAGAGGTTTATCTAAGGATATAAAATCCTTAGATAAGTAGTAGTTAATTAGCTTTTAATAATCCAGCTTCTTGGAAATATTTTTTAGCACCTTCATGTAAAGGAGCTGATAATCCATCAAGTAAAGATTCTTTTGTAATATCAGTATATGCAGGGTGTAATTTTTTGAATTCGTCAAAGTTTTCTAAAATTGCTTTAACAACTGTATAAACAGCATTTACACTTACATCATCACTTGTAACTAATACAGCTTTAACTCCAAATGTAGGAGTTGGCTCATCATTACCAGTATATAATCCTCCAGGAACATTTGCTTTTGCAAAGTATGGATATTTTTTAATTAAAGAATCAATATTTTCTCCAGCAAGAGGAGTTATTTTTACATCAACAGAAGTTGAAGCATCTTTAATATTTGCAGTTGGATGTCCAACCATGTAGAAATATCCATCAATTTTGTTATCTCTTAATGCATCTGGCATTTCAGAAGCTTTTAATGCTCCAGCAAATGCTAAATCTTCTTTTTTGATTCCACTTGCATCAAATAGAGTTAATGCAGTTGCTTCATTTCCTGATCCTGGATTTCCAAGGTTAATTCTTTTACCTTTTATATCCATAATAGAATTAATATTTGCATCTTTTCTAGTAACTAAAGTTAATAATTCAGGATAAATAGCCATAACTGACTTTAGTTTAGGAATAGCAGCACCTTCAAAAGCACCTTGTCCTTTACTAGCTTGGTATACAACATCTGATTGTACAATACCAAAATCAAGTTCACCATTTTTGATTGTATTTACATTATAAACAGATCCACCTGTTGATTCAACAGAACATCTGATCTTTGTTTCTTTTTTGTATTGATTAACTAATCTACAAATAGCTCCACCTGTTGGATAATAAGTTCCAGTAACTCCACCTGTACCAATTGTGATAAACTCAGCAGCAAAAGCTGGAATTGATAGCATACCTACTAATGTAGCTGTAACAATTTTTTTCATTTTTTCTCCTTAGTTGTAGTTATGTAAAAAGTTTTGACTTAACACATTAGTTTATTATAACACTATTTTAATTACAATACAAATAGCATAAAATAATTAATTATATGTAAATCGTATATTAATTACAATTATTTATAATTTATCATAGAAAAAGTTTATTCTAACTTAAACAAATATAAAAAATATTATTTTATATTCTAAAAAAAACTTTTAAAAAATGAAATAAAATACTTGACAAATAAAGACTCAATAGGTTATAATTCTTTAGCAGTTTAAGATAGTGAGTGCTAAATTATGAAAGTGGTCGTATTATGATAGATAAAAAAGAGTTTTTATTACAATCTATTATTAGAGCTTATATTGAGCATTTAGAACCAATTGGTTCTACTCAATTGAAATCTATGTATGATATTACTTATTCTCCTGCAACTATTAGAGGTTACTTTAAAAAGCTAGGAGAAGAGGGGTATCTTGCACAAGAACATATAAGTAGTGGAAGAACTCCTACTACTGAAGCTTTAAAACAGTATTGGGAAACAAAACTTAGTTTTAAAAAACTATCAGGAATAAATTTACGAGCATTGGAATATTTTGCTTCAAATATAGGGCTGTCTGTTTTTATAAAAAAAGAGAAATCTGATATATTAAAAGAAATTTTAAATGTAGAAAATAAATATATGATATTAGAATTTTCTTCATTTGCTATTAGTGTTAAGTATTCAGATGCACTTTATAGATTTTTGAAAGATATGATAGGTTTAGAATTAAAAGATATTACAAGAATTTCAAAAGATGTTGGTGCATATGAAGTTTATGAATCAATAAACCAAACATTACAAAATTCAGATTTTCAGATTTTTAACTATAAAGAGTTTTTAAATTTAGCTTTGAATTATAATTTTGATGAATATACAATTAATAGTTTTCTAAAGGGCCAAAATTTAGATGAGCTAAAAGAAGGTTTATATTTTGAAAAACTTTTACCAGTAAATTATATTGGAATCTGTAATTATTGCAAAATCAATAATGAAGATGTGAAAATGTTAGTTGTTGGTGAATTATCCAAAGATTATGAATATTTTTATGAAAAAATTACAACTTTTTAGGAGATAACGTGAGTGAAGAAACAAAAGAACAAATAATAGAAGAAGAGATAAAACAAGAAGAAACAACTTGTGACTCAACAGAAGAGACTGTTGAAAAAGAAGAGAGTTTAGAAGAAAAAGTTGCAAGATTAGAGCAACAATTAAAAGATAGCGAAGATAAATATTATAGAGTTCATGCTGATTTTGAGAATATTAAAAAAAGACTAGAAAAAGAGAAATACCAAGCTATTGATTTTGCAAGTGAAAAATTTGCAAAAGATTTATTAGCTCCAATTGATTCACTTGAAATGGCACTACACTCTGCAAATGCACAGTTAGATGCAGCTGATTTATTAGTAAAATTAAAAGAAGGTATTGAATTAACAGTTAAAAATTTCAATACAGCATTTGAAAAGCATAATATTACAAAAGTAGAAACAGATGGTGAATTTGATCCAAATGTACACAATGCAGTAATGAAAGTAGATAGTGAAAATCATGAAACGGGACAAATAGTTCAAGAATTACAAAAAGGATACTTATTAAAAGATAGATTAATAAGACCTGCAATGGTTAGTATTTCTAACTAAGTATTTGACCGTAATGTCAGAAAACTAGATAGATTTGAAAAGATATAAGCAAAAATTAAAAACAGATTAAGGAAACAACACAAGCTAGCTTGTGCTTTAGATTGGTTCTTAGGTTGAATTTATTTCAACCGCTAAAGAACATAAAAAGAGGAAAGGTTCCCTTAATTTTATAAAATAAAATAAAGGAAAAAAAATGAGTAAAGTAATTGGAATAGATTTAGGAACAACAAATTCTTGTATCGCAGTTTATGAAGGTGGGGAAGCTAAAATTATCCCTAATAAAGAAGGTAAAAATACAACTCCTTCAATCGTTGCATTCACAGATAAAGGTGAAGTTTTAGTAGGTGATCCTGCAAAAAGACAAGCAATAACAAATCCAGAAAAAACTATTTATTCTATTAAAAGAATTATGGGTCTAATGATGGATGAGCCAAATGCAAAAGAAGCTCAATCAAAAGTTGGATACAAAATTGTAGATAGAAGTGGAGCAGCAGCAGTTGAAATTGGTGGAAAAGTTTATACACCTCAAGAAATTTCTGCAAAAATTTTAGGAAAATTAAAAGCTGATGCTGAAGAATATTTAGGTCAACCTGTAAATGACGCTGTTATTACAGTTCCTGCATACTTCAATGATGCACAAAGAAAAGCAACTCAAGAAGCTGGAACAATTGCTGGATTAAATGTATTAAGAATTATCAATGAGCCAACAGCTGCATCACTTGCATATGGTTTAGAAAAAAAAGGTGAAGAAAAAGTTCTTGTTTACGATTTAGGTGGAGGAACATTTGACGTTACTGTACTTGAAATCGGTGATGGAACATTTGAAGTTCTTTCAACTGATGGAAATGCATTCCTAGGTGGAGATGACTTTGATAATAGAATTATTGATTGGTTAGCAAAAGAGTTTAAAGACGAAAATGGTTTTGATGTTAAAAATGACAAAATGGCATTACAAAGATTAAAAGATGCTGCTGAAAATGCTAAAAAAGAGTTATCATCAGCTGAATCAACAGAAATCAACTTACCATTTATTTCAATGGGTTCAGCTGGTCCTGTTCACTTGGTAAAATCATTAACAAGAGCAAAATTTGAATCAATGACTGAAGATTTAATTAATGAAACTTTAGAGCACATTAAAACTGCACTAAAAGATGCTGGATTAAAAAAAGAAGAAATTCAAGAAATTATTATGGTTGGTGGATCAACAAGATTACCAAAAGCAAATAAAGTTGTTAGAGATTTCTTTGGAAAAGATTTAAATAAAGGTGTAAATCCTGATGAAGTAGTTGCTGCTGGAGCTGCAGTGCAAGCTGGAGTTTTAAAAGGTGATGTTAAAGATGTATTATTACTAGACGTTACTCCTTTATCACTTGGGATTGAAACTTTAGGTGGAGTTATGACTAAATTAATTGAAAAAGGAACTACAATTCCTGTTAAAAAATCTCAAGTATTTAGTACAGCTGAAGATAATCAACCTGCTGTTTCTATTCACGTTTCACAAGGTGAGCGAGAATTTGCAAGAGATAATAAATCTTTAGGTATGTTTGAACTTTCAGATATCCCAGCAGCAAGAAGAGGTGTACCTCAAATCGAAGTAACATTTGATATTGATGCTAATGGTGTTTTAAATGTATCTGCAAAAGATAAAGGTACTGGAAAAGAAAATAAAATTACAATTTCTGGTTCATCTGGGTTAAGTGATGATGAAATTGAAAAAATGGTACAAGAAGCAGAAGCAAATAAAGAAACTGATGCTAAGAAAAAAGCAGTAATTGAAATGAGAAATCAAGCTGATGGTCTTTTACATTCAACTAAAAAAACTTTAGAAGAAAATGAAGATGCTGTTTCAGAAGATGAGAAAAAAGCGATTATTGATGCTGCAGCTGATTTAGAAGAGACTTTAAAAGATGATAATGCTACAAAAGAGCAAATTGAAGAAAAAGTTAAAGCTTTAACTGAAAAATCTCATAAATTAGCAGAAGCTATGTATAAAAAAGAGGGTGGAGATCAAGCTGGTGCTCAACCAAATCAAAAAGCTAAAAAAGATGACGATGACGTTATCGACGCAGAAGTAGAGTAAATCTCTGCTTCATGCAAACTCTTTTTATAATACTAATATTATTCCTAATCTCAATATTCTCAGTACTTTTATATTTCAAAACTAAAAAAAGTAGAGTAGATTCCCTAAATAGTGGAGAATGCCCAACTTGCAAAGAAACAAAAAAAACTTTTTTTGATAAAAATACAAATACTACCTTTACTCAAGAAGTAATAACAAGTAGAGTTTTAAAAAATCATGGTTGTTCAGGTGTTATTGAAGTTGAATACTCTTGTAAAAACTGTGGATTAAAAGAGGTTCACTCAATAAACTCATCATCAAATTGTGGTATATGAAAAATTCAATATTAATTCTTTTATTCTCTATATTTTTCATTTTTGGATGTTCAAATAAAAATGAAGTTAAAAAAACAGAAGTTTTAGCAAAAATAGATTTTGAAGAAATTGAGTCTTCAAATAGACTAGATCTTTCAAATTTTTATGAAATTGAAGGATTTTTTGAAGATGATTTAGATTATGCTTTAGATGTTTTTAAAAAGGATTGTAATAGATCTAAAAGATATGACCTTTTTAAAGATATTTGTCATAAAGCTCAATTTGAAACCGATGGAAGAAAATTCTTTATTATAAATTTCCAAGCATATAAACTTTATGATAGTAAATCAAGTGATGAGGGAATAATTACAGGATATTACGAACCACTTTTATATGGAAGTCTAACAAAAACTAAAAGATATAAATATCCAGTTTATAAGATTCCGAAGAATTTAATTGTTTCAGATGATCCAAAATTAAAAGATTATAAATTAAGAGGAAAAATTATTGGAAATAAAATAGTTCCTTATGATACAAGAAAACAAATAGAAGCAAATCCAAATAATCCAAATCTTGAAGTAATAGCTTATGTTGATGATAAATATGATTTGTTTTCTTTACATGTTCAAGGTTCAGGACGAATACAATTAGAAGATGGAAATATCATAAATGTAGGTTATGGACAGCAAAATGGTTGGCCATTTACTGGTATTGGAAATTATATGCTTGAAAAAGGATATGTTACTAGAAATGAAATGTCAATTCAAGGAATTAAAAACTTTTTTATAAAAAATCCTTCAAAAACAGATGAAATCTTAAATATAAATGATAGCTATATCTTTTTTAGAATTTCAAAAGAGGGTGCTGCAGGAAGTTTAGGAAGTGTCTTAACAGCTCAAAGAAATTTAGCAGTAGATACAGATTATATACCTCTTGGAATGCCAGTATTTTTAAATACAAAGAATCCAGTAACAAAAGAATCGATAAATCAATTAATGGTGGCTGCTGATGTTGGTGGAGCAATAAAAGGTGAAATTAGAGCAGATTTCTTTTGGGGATTTGGAGACAATGCATTTGAATATGCAGGAAGAATGAAAGAAAAAGGAAAAATGTTTATATTAATGCCTAAAAAATAGTTGTTGCTTACATGCAACAACCATTTCCACAACAATTATCTCTTGCATCACTATAAAATGAAATTACAAAATTGTTAAACATTTCTTGTAATTCAAATTTGTGTTTTTTACAAAATTCACTATTCATATGATTTTTCATTTCTATTGCTTTACTTAAAGCTTCGTCTTTTGATTCAAAAGTTAAATTATTTTTTAAATTACTATTTTTAAAACATCCACATTGATTTGCAACAACTATTTTGTACATATATATCCTTATAAAATCTCATAAATTATTAACAGTAGAATATCTAATTCTTTATTAAAGCAATTTAAGAAGAAAATATGGATAGAATAATAAAAATGATAATTTTAAAAGGAAAATAATGCACATTACAAATCTAATTTCTCAATACTTTGGTAAATTCGCTAGAAAAGAATTCCCATCTTTTTTACAAGAAATTATAAATGCATCATATGTAAAATTAATGAAATTAAATATGAGTGAGTTTAAAAATGCAAAGCATTATAAATCTTTAAATGCGCTATTTACAAGAGAATTAGTTATAAAAAGAGAAATAGATGAGTCAACAGATGTAATTATTTCACCAACAGATAGTTTAATTACAGAGTGTGGAAAATTAAATGATGATATTGCATTACAAATAAAAGGTATGAGTTATAGTGTTGAAGAATTACTTACATACTATTGTACTTCGAACTTTGAGAAAGTAAAAAATGGTTCATTTATGAACTTTTATTTATCACCAAAAGATTATCATAGATATCATGCAGCCTGTGATTTTAAATTAAAAAAGTTAATTCATGTTCCAGGAAAACTTTATCCTGTAAATTTAAAATATTTAAATAAAGAGTTTGAACTTTTTGTTCAAAATGAAAGAGTTATTTTAGAGTGTGAAAATAATGGAAAAATCTTTTATATGGTTTTTGTGGGTGCTTTAAATGTTGGTCAAATGGTGTTTGAATTTGAAGATAGAGTTGAGACAAACACAGATGCAAAAGAAATAAAAGTTTATGAATATGATAATATTGAAATAGCTAAGGGTGATTGCTTAGGTTATTTTAAAATGGGTTCAACAGTAGTTATGATTTGGGAAGAAGATTCTGTAGAAATAGAGAATCTATTAAATCAAGATGTAAGATTTGGACAAAAGATTGCTAAAATTTTGTAATTTGTAGAATTTAATAATAAAGTAGAAATATGAACAATAAAATATTTTTGAAAATTGGTTGGCTATTTATAATTGGACTTTTGTCTTATTTATTTTTTGTAGTGTTCTTTTTATCTCCTAAGATAAATAATTATTTGAGTGAAACAGAAATTAATAATTCAAAAACTCAATTTAGTAAAATAGTTTCTATAATTAACAGTAAGTCACGAACAATTGAAGATAAAGACAAATTAATAAATGAAGTTCAATTACTTCTTAGTAGTACTACTTTAGGTCAAACAGGTTATATTTATATTTTTGATGGTGATGGAAAAATAGTTTTTGATCCAAGTGGAGAGTTTGACTCTAAAGATTTTTCAACTATACCACTTCCAAGTGCAAACAATAATTTATTATTTGAAGAGTTAAAAAAGGCATACAATAAAAGAACTGTTTTTGAGTATGGTTGGAATAGAATTTATGACCCTTACAACTATACTTATCAAAAGATTTCTTGGATTGAATATAATCAAAAATTAAATTGGTATATTGCATCTTCAGTTTATAAAGATGATTTTTCTTCTTTTATAGAGGGGATTAATTCTTTAATTTTAAATATTTCTATGCTTTTATTTGGTGTCTTATCTGTAATTGGGATTTTTATTGCAATAAAAGTTATAGTGCCTATTAATAAAATGTTTTCAGAAGTTCAAAAAGTTAGTTCTAGTAAAAATGAGTTTGAAAATGGAGTGAAATCTAAAGATGAAATAGGTTTTTTAGCAAGCCAATTTAATACTTTACTTGATCAAGTTGAGAATAATAGAAAAACTTTAGATGAGCATGTTCAACAAAAAACAAAAGAGATTCAGAATAAATTATATATTGATGAATTAACAAATCTAAAAAATAGAACAGCCCTTGAAGATGATATAAAAGATGATGATTTTGTATCTATTGCTTTGATTGATATTGATTCTTTTGATGATATAAATGAACTTTATGGATTCTCAACTGGAAATTTAGTTTTAATCGAAGTTGCAAAAGTATTAAATGAATTTGCAACAAAATATAATGTGCATGTTTATAGATTTTATGGAAATGTTTATTGTCTTGCTGATAAAAAAATGATGGGGTTTTCCAGATATGATGAGTTTATAATTGAATTATGTAAGCTTTTTAAAAATAGAGTTATTCATATAGAAGAGTTATCTTTAGATATTTTTATAAACATTACTTTGGGTATTTCAATTGCTCAAGAAGAACCTATTAAAACAGCTGGAATTGCTCTTAAAAAAGCAAAAAAAGCAAATATGAAATTTTTTGTTTACAATAATGAAATAGATACAAAAGAAGTAATAAAAAAATCTATGTATTGGCGAGAAAAAATCAAACTTGCGATTGAAGAAGATTTAGTAACACCTTTTTATCAACCAATTTTTAATAGAGAAAATGAAATTGTTAAATACGAAACTTTAATGAGAATAAGAGATAAAAACGATGAAGGTGAAACTATTTATTTAAGTCCATATTTATTTCTTGATATTTCTGTAAAAACAAAACAATACTTACAACTTTCAAATCAAGTTATTTCTAAAGCATTTGCAGATTTATCAAAAACTGAAAAACAAGTTTCATTGAATTTGAGTTTTAAAGATATTTTAGATTTAGATTTCGTAATATCTTTAGATAAAAACCTAGATAAAATTGATAATCAAAAGAAACAACAATTAGTTTTTGAGATATTAGAAAGTGATTATATTACAGATTATACTTTACTAGAAGAATTTATTATAAAATATAGAGAACAAGGTATTCAAATAGCTATTGATGATTTTGGAACTGGATATTCTAATTTTGCACATATTTTAAAAATAAGACCAAATTATATTAAAATTGATGGTTCCTTAATTAAAAATATTAATACAGAAAAAAGTTCTTATGAACTTGTTAAATCAATTATAGATTTTTCAAAAGCTTTAAATATAAAAGTAATTGCAGAGTTTGTTCATTCTTCTGACGTATATAAAACAGTTTTAGAATTAGGAGTAGATGAATTTCAAGGTTTTTATTTGGCAGAACCTGCTAATAAAATCGAATAATTTTAATAAAATAAAAGCTTATTGTTGTATTATATTGAATAAAATAAATAAAAAAGGATTAATATGTCTACAATAACTGAATTAGGAAGTTTAGCATTATCAGGAACTAAAAAAGGTAAAATTTCTATCTCTAATGTAACTGAGCCTTATGGGAAAGATACTCCGGATATTGTAAGTATTGGTATCTCTTTAAATGGACAAGATGTTCAATGGAAATCTCATATTCCTTACGAGAATTTAGAAGATGTAATTAGTGTTTTACAAAAAGCACTGGATGCAAAAAAATAGATTCCTTAAATTTATAAAATAGTTTTGTGATATAATATTTTTTTAAAGAGGATTTATTATGTCACAAAAAAAAATTATAGGTAGAAGAGAAATCATTTCTATTTTAGATTTAGATTTATTTGATTTAGATGCTAAGATAGATACAGGTGCTGACTCAAATTCAATACATTGCGATGATATTTATGTTGATGATGAAAAGTTTGTACATTTTACATTATTAGATGAAGTTCATGCATCTTACCATGGCAAAAAAATAAAAATGCCACTATACAAACTAAAAAAAATCAAAAGTTCAAATGGAAAAGTTCAATTAAGAGCTTCTGTTCAAGTTACAGTTTCTTTTTTTGGGAAAAAGTATAAAACAATCATTACCTTAGCAGATCGTTCTGATATGAAATATCCAATGTTGATAGGAAGAAAATTTTTAACAAACCGTTTTTTAGTTGATGTTTCAAAAGAATATCTTACAAAAACAATATAAAAAGGATTAAAATGTTAATTTATGTATTATCAAGAAATAAAGAATTATATTCTACAAGAAGATTAGTGGAAGAAGCTAAGAATAAAGGATGGGAAGTTAAAGTAATTGATTATTTAAGATGTACTATTGAAATTATGAAAGGTGAATTAGTAATTAATTATCAAGGAAAAGTATTACCTACTCCTGATGCTATAATTCCAAGAATTGGTGCAAGTAGAACTTTTTATGGTACTGCAATGGTTCGACACTTTGAAATGATGGAAGTATTTAGTACATCAGGAAATTTAGCAATTGCAAGAAGTAGAGATAAATTAAGAAGTTTACAGGTTTTATCAAGAAATAGCGTTGATATGCCAAGAACAGTTTTTGCTTCAAATAAATCAAACGCAAAAGACGTAATTGAGTTAAGTGGTGGAGCACCATTAGTATTGAAAATTTTAGAAGGAACGCAAGGTGTTGGAGTTGTATTAGTTGATAGTGAAAAAGCAGCTAAATCAGTTCTAGATGCTTTTTATGGAATGGATGTAAACTTACTTGTACAAGAGTATATTGAAGAAGCAGGGGGAGCTGATATTAGAGCTTTTGTTGTTAATGGTGAAGTTGTTGGTGCTATGAAAAGACAAGGTGCTGAGGGTGATTTTAGATCAAACTTACACCAAGGTGGAAGTGCAACTTTATATAAATTGAATAGAAAAGAAAAAGCAACTGCAATCGCAGCTGCCAAAGCTATGGGCCTTGGTGTTTGTGGTGTTGATATGATTCCATCAGCTAGAGGCCCTTTAGTAATGGAAGTTAATTCAAGTCCAGGTTTAGAAGGAATTGAAAAATCAACAAATATTAATATAGCTGCAAAAATTATGGAATTTATTGAAAAAAGTACAAAACCAACAGATACAGATAATCCACAGAAAAGAAAAATCAAAAAAGATAGCATCGGAGCTTAATAATTAATATGCCAAATTCAAAATTAATAATAGCAGATACAGAAATTTTAAGAGGAACAAGAGTTACTATAAATCTTGAATTACCAAAGCTTTATAATACACCAACTAATCTTCCTATTAGAGTAATAAGAGGTAAAAAAGATGGTCCAATTGTTTTTGTAAGTGCTGCAATTCATGGTGATGAACTAAATGGTATTGAAATAATCAGAAGACTAAGAAAGTTAAGTATTCTTAATAAATTAAAAGGAACTTTAATCCTAGTTCCTATTGTTAATGTGTATGGAATAATGAATCTTTCAAGGTATTTACCTGATAGAAGAGATTTAAATAGAAGTTTTCCTGGAAGTATCAAAGGCTCACTGGCTTCTCGTGTAGCTAAAACTTTTTTTGATGAAGTAGTTTTAAGATGTGATTTAGGAATTGATTTACACACAGCATCTATTCATAAATCAAATCTTCCACAAGTTCGAACAAATATTGATAATGAATATACATTTAAATTAGCAAAAGCTTTTGGTGCTCCTGTTGTTTTACATTCAGAATTAAGAGATGGATCTCTTCGAGGAACTGCACAAGATAGTGGTGTACCTATCTTGCTTTATGAAGCGGGTGAGGCATTAAGATTTGATGAAACTTCAATAAGAATTGGAGTTGCAGGAATTATAAATGTTCTTAGGGAAATACAAATGCTTCCAGCAGTATTAAAAAAGAAAACAATTAAATCACCAATTATAACTAGAAATAGCAACTGGATTCGATCAAGTGAAAGTGGAATGTTAAGAACTATAAAAGCACTTGGTGATATAGTAAAAAAAGATGAGATAATTGCTTTTATTGACGAACCTTTAGGGGATGATATTTATGAAATAAGAGCTACTTTTGATGGTGTTATTATTGGGAAATCTGAAATTCCTCTTGTTCAAGAAGGGGATGCAATCTTCCATATTGCAAAATTAAAGAACTTGGAAAGTGCAGAAAGTAAATTAGAATATTTTAATGACTCTGCAATGGATGAAAGTGAATTCCATGAACTTAATAATGAAGAGATTATTGAATAAGTGAAAATAATTTTTTGTCTTTTTTTAGTTTTTAATCTATACGCAAAAGATATTATAGGTTCTATTGATAAGTTAGATTTTCCAGCTTTCAATCTTGAGAATGTAGAATCAAGAATTGATACAGGTGCTACAAATTCATCACTTCATTGTACAAATATTGAAAAAATTGATGATAAATTTGTTAAATGTAATATCTTAGGTAAAGAAAGTTTCACTAATAAAATTTCTAAGATAAAAGAGGTAAAAAGCTCAAATGGTATTTCTCAAAAAAGATATTTTATAAAAACGCAGATTATAATTCTAGGAAAAACTTATGTTTCTGAACTCTCTTTAAATGATAGAAGAAATATGACATATGCTTTTTTACTAGGAAGAGATATTCTAAGTCAAGATTTTATTGTTGATGTGAGTAAAAAAGATTTATCATTTAATTTAAAAGAGAGTATTAAAAATTAATACTTAATAGTCTCTCTTAGTTCTTGTTGCCATACCGCCATTCCACCAAATAAATGGGCTGTATTTTTATATCCTTGTTCTATTAAAAAATTTCCAATAGTTCTTGTTCTATTTGCATGTGCGCAGATAAGTACAAAAGTTTGATCTTTTGAAGTCACTATTTTTTCAAAATCTTTCATCCAATTTTCAACATCATGGTTTCCATATTCATCAAAAAAAGTCATTAGATGAGCATTTTTAATAACTCCAGTGCGTGCCCATTCATCAGGTCTTCTTACATCAATCATTGCTATATTATCATCAATCATTTTTTCAACTGTTTTAGCTTGTAAATCTACTAAATTATTCATAAAATTCCTTTAAATAAAAAGTAATGTTAACATAAAATATATAATAAAAACTTATAAAATAACTTATATTTTTAGTTATATTAATACTATAAACAAACTCTTTACAAAGATAATATATAATACAAAAAAAAATAAGGTACGTTAATGAAAAAAATAATTCTGCTAATGCTTATTAGCATAGCTTCTCTTTTTGCATACGAAGAGTTAACAGTTGATAATTTTGATGAAAAAATAAAAGATAAAAATGTTATTATTGATTTTTATGCAGTTTGGTGTCCACCTTGTAAAATACTTGCATCAAATTTAGAAGATTTTGATGTTGTTAAACCAGATAATGTAGAAATTTTTAAAGTAAATATTGATAATCAAATGGTACTTGCAAAAAAATATGGAGTTTCAAAACTTCCTACTTTAGTCTATTTTAAAAATGGAAAACCAGTGAATGATTATGTTGGAGTATTAAGTGTTGAAGAATTAACGGCAACATCAAAAGAAAATTTTAAATAAAGATAAATAAATGAAAAAATTACTATTACTTCTACTAGCTTTTGTTTACTCATTTTCTTTGGAGTTCAAACAAGATTTTTTAGAACCAGAAGATGCTTTTAAAACAAGTTTTACAAAAAATGAAGATAGTCTAAACTTTAAATTAGATTTAGGCGATAGTATATACTTGTACGATGATAAGTTACAAGTATTTATTACAAAGCCACAAAGTATTAATATTACTGAAGATGTTAATATTGTTGAGCCAGTAACTTATGAAGAGTTTATTGTTCATTTTACTAACCAAAGTATAGATATTCCTTTTGCATTATTAAAATCAAAAGTTGATTCAAATGAATTTGAAGTTGAAGTTAAATTTCAAGGTTGTTCAAAAGCAGGTCTTTGTTATGCTCCAATGAGTGAGAAATACACTTTAACTCTTGATGGAATTGTTACAAAAGAGACAAAAGCAGTAGAATCAAAAACTGTAGAAGTAGTAGAAGAAAATAAACAATCTACTGTATCACAAGATACAAATTTAAATGAAACAGATACTATTGCAAATAGTTTAAAAGATGGAAATATCTTATTAATACTTGCAACTTTCTTTGGATTTGGATTATTGCTTTCTTTAACACCTTGTGTATTCCCTATGATTCCTATTTTATCTTCGATTATTGTAGGGGCTTCTCAAAAAGAAAAAATGACAGCTAGTAAAGGATTTTTTCTTTCATTAGTTTATGTTTTATCTATGAGTGTTGCTTATACAATTGCAGGAATTATTGCAGGTGTGTTTGGTGCAAACTTACAAGTTGCCCTTCAAAACCCTTATGTTTTAGTTGTATTTGCTTTTATATTTGTGGCCCTTGCTTTTTCTATGTTTGGATATTTTGAAATTAGACTTCCTGAGTCAATTCAGACAAAATTAAATAAAACAACAGATGGAAAAGAAAAACAAGGAGTTGCAGGAATTGCTATTATGGGATTCTTATCAGCTTTAATAGTTGGACCTTGCGTTGCTCCTCCACTTGCCGGTGCTTTAGTTTATATTGGTCAAACAGGTGATGCACTTCTTGGTGGAATGGCTTTATTTGTAATGAGTTTAGGAATGGGAGTTCCATTATTACTAATAGGACTTGGAGCTGGAAGATTTATGCCAAAACCAGGTGGTTGGATGGAAGGAATCACTAGAATCTTTGGAATTGTGATGTTAGGTGTTGCTATTTGGTTATTAGATAGAGTTTTAGATGCTACATTACTTATGTATTTATGGGCATTATTATTAATAGGAACTGCAATTTATTTAAAAATTTATAAGAATATTTTAGCTCAAACTTTAACAGTTGTTATCTTTGTTTTAGGAGTTAGTTTATTAGTTGGAGCAATTAGTGGGAGTACAAATCCGCTTAAGCCGTTTGAGAAATTTACTTCTTCAAAAGCTGTTCAAGTAAGTAATGAAAAATTAATTTTTACAAAAATAAAAAATATAGAAGAATTAAATCTCGCTATTGCAAACTCAAGTAAACCCGTTATGTTAGATTTTTGGGCTTCATGGTGTGTAGCTTGTAAAGAACTTGAAGAGATTACATTTAAAGATGAAGCAGTAATTGCTAAACTTCAAGGATTTACTCTTTTAAAAGCAGATGTAACGGCTAATAATGAAGATGACAAAGCTTTACAAAAACTATATGGTATTGTTGGACCTCCTGGCTTAATATTTTGGGATAAAGATAAAAAAGAAGTTACTTCTTCAAAAATTGTTGGATATAAAAATCCTACAGATTTCTTACAAATAGTAAACAAAAATTTTTAAAAGAGGAATTTCCCTCTTTTAATTTTACTTCTTAATAATATTTCCCTATAATAAATTTTTTAGGATTTATTATGGATTTAAATACTGATTTTTTATTAATCATTTCACTTATAATTTTTATCTCTTCTTTAGTTCATGGAAGTATAGGTTTTGGTTTTCCTATGATTGCAACTCCACTTCTTGCCATGATAACTGATATGAAAACGGCTATTTTATATATAGCTATTCCCACGCTTTTGATTAATCTAATTAGTATTTATAGTGAAGGAAACTTTTTGCAAGCTGTGAAAAAGTTCTATCCTTTGGCATTAATGGGAATGATAGGAAGTGCAATAGGTACTCAAATACTTATTTACAGCAGTACAGATTTTTTTAAACTTTTACTTGCAATTTCAATATTTTTATATCTTTTTATTCAAAAGTTTAAAATACAAATGCAGTGGATAGAAAAGAAAAGAAGATTGTCTGTAGTTGTATTTGGATTAGTTGCAGGTTTTATTGGTGGATTAACAAATGTAATGGCATCAATTTTGATTATTTATTCTCTTGAGTCTAAGCATACAAAAAAAGAGATTATTCAATCAACAAACTTGTGTTTCTTATTTGGAAAAATTATTCAAATAATACTTTTTACGATGCATGGCTCATTTAATGAAGAGTTATTAAGTATTTCTTTTTTTAGTTTATTTATAGTTATGACTGGTATGTTTGTGGGATTGAAGGTTAAAAATAAGATTCCCCAAGAAATTTATAGGAAAGTAATAAAAGTTGTTCTATTTTTAATTGCGTCTTTTTTAGTATATCAAACTATTTAAAAGAGGTTTCCCTCTTTTAAATAAATATTAAAGCGCCTATGATAATAGCTGCTAAATATAAAGCTCCAAAGATAGCACCTAGTGCCCACCATCTTCCTTGAGAAATGTATCCTGCTCCATACCAAATAGGTGAAGGTCCAGTTGCATATGGAGTGATAATTCCCATAACCCCAAGGCTACCTGCAAGTAAAATACTAAAAGGTATTAATTGTTCTGGAGTCATTAATTTTACTGCAATTGCTAAGAATATTGGCATTAATGCAGTTGTATGTGCTGTTGTACTTGCAAAGAAATAGTGAAGTACAAAGAATAAAAACAGCATAGAAAGTATAAGCATAGTAGGACTCATTCCTGATAGATATACTTCTGTACTACTTCCAATCCAATCTAAAACCCCAACTTTTTTAAGTCCTGCTGCCATTGCAACAAGTGAAGCAAACCAAATAAGAACATTGAATGCTGCTTTATTTGAAATAACATCATCCCAAGTAATTACATTTGCTAAAACCATAATTGAAACTATTGAAATAGCAGTAGTTGTAGAATCAATTCCAAAGTTTTTACTAAAAATCCAAAGTGCAAGTGCAACAACTGCTAATCCTGCCATTAGAAGTTCTTTTGAAGTAATTCCACCTAATTTTTTTAACTCTTCAGCAGCCCAAGCTGGAGCTTCAGGAGAAGTTTTTTGAGTTGGTGGATATACAACATAAACTAACCATGGAGTTAATAAAAACAATGGAATCATAAGTGGTAACATAATAGAAGCCCATGCTCCCCATGAAATCATATGTCCTGTACCTTTATTAATTAAATCAACTGCAAGTAAGTTTGGTGCAAGTGCTGTTAGGAACATAGAACTTGTAACACAAGTAGTTGCAATCGCAACCCATGAAATATAAGCTCCAAGTTTTCTTGGCTCATGCTCAGGTGTTGAGTCAAAAATCAAAGGTATATTTGAAGCAACTGGATAGATAGTTCCTGCACTTCTAGCTGTGTTTGATGGCATAAATGGAGATAAAACTAAATCTGAAAAGGCAACTGCATAACCAAGACCAAGTGAGCTTTTACCCATATATTTAATCATAACCAATGAAACTCTTTTTCCAAGACCTGTTTTTTTGTAACCAAGTGCGAACATAAATGCTGCAAAAATTAACCAAATAACACTATTTGAAAATCCAGATAATGCCCATGTGATACTCTCTTTTGAATTTCCTATTAATCCTAAAGCAGCAACAAGCGAAACTCCAGTAAACCCAACTAAAGCAGCAGGAACGGGTTCAACAATAAGACCCACAACAACGGCAAAAAATATTGCCATAAAGTGCCATGCATTAGCACTTAAACCTTCCGGTGCTGGTATAAACCAGAAAATTAGTAAAACAGCAACAGGAAGAATCAATTTAATTGTTTGACTTGACATATAGTCTCCTTTTTAAGTTTTTATATACTGTAATTATAGGAAGTTAAAGGGATAAAAATAGGACTTTTTTGATAAAATCTAATCAAATAAATAAAATAAAGTAAAATCATATGAAATTTCTAATCCTCTTCTTTTTAACAATCACAACAATATTTGCAAACTCCTCAAAAGAAATTTTACTTTTGCATTCATATAATAATGGCTTAAAATGGACCGATGGAATAACCCAAGGTATTAAAGAAATTTTAGATAAATATCCAGAGTTTGAATTAACAATAGAATATATGGATAGTAAAAAAATAGATAGTCAAGAATATTTTGATATTTTAATGAATTTGTATGAAAAGAAATTCTCAAATAGAAAATATTCAGTTGTAATTGCTGCTGATAATTATGCCTATGAGTTTGTTCTAAAAAATCATAAAAAGTTATTTGATGAGTCATCTGTTGTATTTACTGGAGTTGAGAACTTCGATAAAGATTTTATTCCTTTAGAGTTAAAAAAATATGTGACAGGTGTTGTGGAATATAAAGAAATAAAAGAAAATATAGAATTGATTAAAAAAACAATTACAGACTTAAATACTTTGTATATTATCAGCGATGATACTTTTTCATCTTTAGCTATAAAAGAGCAAATTTTAAATGATGTAAAAAGTTTTGAAAAAAATATAAAAATTGTTTTTGATAATAAAATTGATATTGATACCATATTAAATAAAGTAAATTCACTACCTAAAAATAGTGCTATTTTATTTAGTTCTTTGTATAAAGATATAAATGAAAAATATATCACTTCTTCACAATTAAGAAGTTTTTTTAACTCATCCAAATACCCAATTTTTGCCCTTAATAAGATTCATTTAGGTGAAGGTGTAATTGGAGGAGTTATGGTAAATGCAAAAGAGCAAGGAAATCTTGCAGCTAAAAAAACTTTAGAGATTATGCAAGGTAAAGATGCTTCTTTACTGCCTATTAGTATTCCTACTTCTAAGTATTATTTTGATTATGAAGTATTAGAAAAGTTTAATCTAAATAATTCAAAAATACCTATGTTATCAACTATTCTTAATGAACCAAAAAATTTCTTTGAGAAAAATAGACAATTTATTGATGGCACCTTTATTTTATTACCATTATTATTTTTATTAATAATTGGATTGATTGTAAATATAACAAAAAGAATAAATCTAGAAATAAAACTAGTAGAACAAAATAAACTTGATAATGTTTTACTTAATAATATTAAAAGTATTATATATTGGAAATCAAATGATGGTATATTTTTAGGATGTAATGAAGCTTTATGTTTACTTCTAGATATGAAAAAAGAAGAAATTATAGGTAGAGAAATAGAAGAAATTCTTCCTTCTTTATGTAATCAAATGAAAGATAGTGATGCCTTTATAAATGAATTAGAAACAACATTAACTTTTAAAAATATTTCTATGGAAGTATTGATTAGAAGAAAAAAATATTTTAATAAAAAGAATCAAGAAGCAGGAATAGTAACTATAATAAATGATATGACAGATATTAAAAAACTACAAAATCAAAGAAAAAAAGATGAGCAGTTTATTATTCAAAGATCAAAACTATCAGAAATTGGTGAAATAATGACATCAATCGCCCACCAATGGAAAACGCCACTAATTGAGATTTCTACAATTGCTCAAGAGTTACTTTATAAACGAAATAAAAAAGAGTTATCAAAAGAAGATAGTAAAGAGTTTGTAGATGAAATAATGACACAAGTTCAGTATATGACAAAAACAATTGATGACTTTAGATCTTTTATAAAACCATCTATGTCTAAAAGTGATTTTGAAATAAGAGAAGCTATTGAAGAGTTACTAAGAATTATAGAGCATAATATTAAATATAACTATATTGATGTTGAAGTGAATTTTCAAGAAAATAAAAAATATATAATAAGTGGATATCCAAATGAATTTAAACAAGCAATTTTGAGTATTATAAATAATGCACGAGATAGTATTTTGAAAAAAAGAGAAGAAGAGTATTTTCAAGGGAAAATCACTATAGATACATTTTATGAGAATGACCATATTCATATAAGTATAAAAGACAATGGAACAGGAATAAAAAAAGAAAATTTAGAAAAAATATTTGAGCCTTTTTTTACAGATAAAATAAATGGTGATGGCTTTGGACTTTATATGGTGAAGTTAATAATTGAAGATAAAATGGATGGAAATATAAAAGCTGTAGAACAAGAAAATGGAGCTAATATTTTAATTGCTCTTAGTAAAAATGTGTAAAAATATATAAAGATAGGTAAGTTTATGAAGATATTATTATTAGAAGATAACAAACGACTTTCAAATTTGATTATAGAAGCTTTAGAAGAAAAAAACTATAAGGTTGATTGGTTTGAAGATGGAAAACTTGCATTACAATCTATTCATAATGGATATGATTGTTTTATTTTGGATATAAATGTTCCAGGAATTGATGGTTTGAGTTTATTAAAAGAATTAAGAGTTATGGATGAAACAACGCCTGCTATTATAATAAGTGCAAATGTGGAATTAGAAACTATAAAAGATGCTTATGTAAAAGGTTGTGATGAGTATATAAAAAAACCTTTTTATATTTATGAACTTGAAACTAGAATTGATAAGCTTTGTAAAAAAGTTTCAAAAGATATAAATCTACCAAATGGATATACCTATAATTTAGATTTAGAAAAACTTTTAGATGATAAAAAAGAGGAAATCAAACTTGCAAAAAAAGAGATACTAGTATTTAATTTGTTTGCAAAAAATTTAGAAAAAATTATCACTTTTGAACAAATAGAACAGTATGTTTGGGAAGGTGATTTAACCACAAATGATAATATAAGAGCACTAATCAAAAGGCTTAGAAAAAAACTTCCAGAAGATACAATACTTTCTCAAGGTGGAATGGGATATATCTTAAACATAGTTAGAAAATTTAATTAATAAAAATATTTGAAACTAGAGCTTTATATAAGATTTGTTATACTTTGCAAAAAATTAAAAAGGGTTTAGATGAACTTTGAAACAATTTTAGGGAAAGTGGATTTTTTAGAGTTTTTAAGGGGTAAAAAAGCTACATTTTTATTAAGTGCTAGTGTTACAAAAACTTGTGAAATTCCAAATATCTCACAAGCAGGGATTCCTGGCTTTTTACATTTGACTCCTATTTTAGATGCTGAATTTTTATGCACAAAACAAGTTCGTTCAATGCCACAAATAGCTCAAACTCCAAAGGGTGTACCAACACCTGCTTTAATTACAAGAGCAGTTCATGAACTAAATGCTTTTTCAAATATTGAGATTTTAAATCTTGGATTAGAAACATTACCTCAAATAAGTCATTTTAAAATACATGATTTTAATATGAAACCAAGTGGACGAATCGATGATGGTGCAAGAATTCAAGCCTTAGAGATTTTTCAAAAAGCAATAGAGTTTGGTCAATCTTATAAAACAAATGATGATTATGTAATATTAGCTGAATCAATACCAGCAGGAACTACAACGGCAAATGCAACTGCATTAGCTTTAGGTTATGAATGTGAAGGATATTTTTCAAGTTCATATAAAAATAATCCAAGTGATATAAAAAATGAAACAATAGTAAATGCTTTAAAAAGAGTAGAATCAAAAAATGATTTATTTGAGAAATTAGGCTTTCTAAGTGATAATATGATTATTTTTAATGCAGGATTTATACTAGGAAGTAGAGCAAATAATCTAAAAGTAATACTTGCAGGTGGTACACAAATGGCTGCTGTTTTACTTGTTGTAAATTCTATTTTAAGAAGTATGGATGGGCAGATAGATAGCTCAAACCTTGCACTTTGTACAACTAAATGGATAAATAAAGATGAAAATTCAAATATAAAAGCACTTTTAGAGCAACTGGATTTTCCTATAAATGCTTATGCAAGTGATTTTGACTTTTCAGAGTCTTCACATCCTGCACTCAAACTTTATGACGAAGGTGAAGCAAAAGAAGGAGTTGGTTGTGGTGGTGCTTTATGTTATGGTGCAATTAATGGCTTAACAAAAGAGCAAGTTACAAAAAAAGTTGAAAGCTTCTTAGTATAAAATAGGATAAAAAATGAAAAAAATATTATCAGGATTTTTATTTGCACTTTTATTAAGTGGATGCAATATAAAACAGCCAAAACAGATAGAAGCATGGAAAATACAAAATGATCCATACTATAAACACAAAAAGAGTCAATTTCAAATGTTATCTCAAAATACAAAATACACAACAGTAATGTTAGGTGATTCAATCACAGACGAAGGACAATGGGATGAATTACTAGATAATCCACTTGTACAAAACAGAGGAATAAGTGGCGATACAACAGATGGTGTTTTAGAAAGACTTGATAGTATAAATAAAAGTATAAAACAAGTTTTTATAATGATTGGTGTAAATGATATTATGAGAGGAAAAGAAGTTGATGAGGTTTATTCTAACTATTTAAAAATCATAAAATTCTTTCAAGACAGAAATATCAAAGTATATATTCAATCAACACTATTTATAGGTGAAAGAAGGGCTGGAAATTTTAATATTAAAGTTGAAGATTTAGATAAAAGATTAGAAAAATATGCAAAAGAAAATAATATAACATTTATAAATCTAAATCCAATTTTTGCACCAAATAAAGTGTTGAAAAAAGAGTTTACCTTTGATGATTTACATTTAAATGGGACTGCTTATAAACTTTGGGCACAAGAGATTAGAAAATATTTTTAATTGCTTTATAAAAGATAGTAGCTAGAATAAAAGCTATTTATTAAATACAATATATTATAGGATTTTTATGGAAATTTTTATTTCAACATTTTTAAAAATGTTTTTTATTATGACACCATTTTTTGTGTTGTCAGTTTTTTTAACGGTTACTCACGATGCAACATCAAAAGAAAGAAAAGCATTAGCTATCAAAGTTACCACTTCTGTTATTGTTATGAGTTTAGTATTATTGTTTTTTGGAAAACATATTTTTGAAATTTTTGGTATTACACTTGATGCTTTTAGAATTGGTGCTGGAGCATTACTATTTTTAACAGCAGTTGAATTAGTTCGAGGAAATAAAGATACTGCAAAAGTAGGGGATAAAGATATCTTACAATTAGCAGTTGTTCCCCTTGCTATTCCTGTGACTATTGGCCCTGGAACTATAGGTATTTTACTTGTAATGGGTGCCACTTTTGAAAATACTTCTTCTATGTTAATGGGAAGTTTAGCTTTAGTTTGTGCCGTTTTAGTTATAGGAGTTATGCTTTATACTTCAAGTGTTTTTGAAAGATTAATGGGAAAGCAAGGTCTTTTGGTTATTTCAAAAATAACAGGACTTTTTTTAGCTGCCCTTTCTGCTCAAATTGTATTTACTGGAATTAAAGGCTTTTTAGAATTATGATAAAAGTATTTTATTTTGGTGGGCAAAAATCAGGCAAAACAAATGCTGGAATCAAAAAAGCATTAGCGTTATCAAAAGATGAAAAGCCATATTATGTGGCTACTTATGATAACACATATAATGACTCTTCAATGATTGAGCGAATTAATAAACATATTATTGAGAGAAAAGATGATTTTATAACTATTGAAGAATCACATGATTTAACAAAAGTAATAAAAGCAAATAAAACTTATTTGATAGATTGTGTTTCTATGTGGATCTTAAATAATCTAGAAGAAAAAGAAGAACTTTTAAAAGAGCAGTTAAGAGCGCTTTTTAAAATAGATGCAAATATAATATTTATTTTAAATGATGTTTCATGTGGTGTAATACCACTTGATAAAGAGTCAAGAAGATTTGTGGATTTTTCAGGAATTTTAGGGCAAGAGTTGGCAAAACTTTGTGATGAGGTTTATGAAGTAAAGTATTCAATTGAGAAAAAACTAAAATGAAACAGATATTAAACGCATTTTATTTTGCACTTTCATACTTCTCTATTATTCCTGTATTTGTAAAAAATATGGAAATAAAAGAAGAAACTTATAAATATACTCTGTTTTTTCTTCCTTTAGTTGGAGCTATTTTAGGATTAATTGTAATAGCCTTAAATCTATTTTTAAATGAATTTTTTAATCCACTTTATTCATCTTTTGTGGTTGCTGTTATTTATCTATTTTTATATGGATTTTTACATACAGAAGCTATTTGTGATGTTGTAGATGCTTGGTTTGCTTCTTATAGTGGAAAAGATGTCTATAAGATTATGAAAGAGTCAACTATTGGAGCTATTGGGGCTTTGTATGCTTTTTGTTTTGTGCTTTTAAAAGTTGGAATTATTACTTATGTTTTATATGAAAAACAATATGCTCTTTTTCTCATAGTTTGCATTTTTTCAAGATTAAACTTGATTTATTTACTTGAATATTATAAATTTAGTAAGGATAGTTTTTTATCTTTGGCTTTTGCAAATGGTAGTGTTTTTACCTTAAAAATTCTTTCTTTGATTTATTTGATTTTTGCTTTTATTATTGGCTCAAATGTGTTGCTTTTATTTATCTTATCACTTCTTAGTTTTTATTTTATACTAAAAGTTTTGGATAAAAAATTTGGCTTTGTAAATGGTGATTGTTTAGGTTTTACTCTTGAACACACTGAACTTGTACTTTTAAATATAGGACTTATGATAATACTATGAAAACTTTTGAACACGGTGGTCAAATAGAAAAATTCGCATTTGATTTAGGATGCAAGGTAAGTGAAATAATTGATTTATCTTCAAATATAAATTTTGTGAAACCACAAATAAATATTGATTTTAATACTTTAGATATATCTTCATATCCAACTTATGATAAATTATATAAAAAAATCGCAGATAATTATGCAGTTGAAAGTTCTGAAATAGAGCTGTTTAATGGTGGAAGTTCTGCTATTTTTACTTTGTTTAAACATCTTGATTTAAAATCTTGCACAATTTATTCACCTGCATATTTAGAGTATAAAAAAGCCTCTTTAAATTTTGGCTATGAGCTTGATATTATAAACAGATTTGATGATATTACAGCGCCTGTAAAAGAGGGTTCATTTGTGATATTTGTAAATCCTTCAACTCCTGATGGAAAATATTATGAGCTTGAAGAGTTGATGAAAACATGGATAAAAAAATCTTGTACAATTTTGATTGATGAGAGTTTTTTAGATTTTTGTGATAAGCCAAGTGCAATAAAATATCTAAAATCTTATGATAAATTATATATCTTAAAATCAATGACAAAGTTTTATTCAAGTGCGGGAATAAGAGTTGGAACAATGGTTTCAAGAAAAGAGAATATTGAAAAACTAAAAAGATTTGAACCCATGTGGAAACTATCTCAATTTGATTCAAATTATTTACAAGCTGCTTTAGATGATAAACTTTTTAAATCTATCTCAAAAGCTATAAATATAAAAAATAAAATAGAGTTAGAAAATATTTTAAAAAATTCAAATTTAGTTGAAGTTGTACTTGAAAGTAGTGCAAATTATGTGCTTATAAAACTAGCATCATTAAAGGCAAAAGAGTTTCAAGAAAAATTAAAACCATATAAAATAATGGTTAGAGATTGTTCAAACTTTGATTGTCTAGATGAGAAATATGTACGAGTTGCAGTTAAATCTTCAACTGCAAATGATATTTTGAGTGAGGCCTTAAAACAGATATGTTAATTAAAAATAGTTTTATAAAATATTTTTCTTTTTTCTTATCAGCTATTTTTATAGCCTATGTGATTTATATGATAATCACATCATTTTTTATAGTTAGAAATCAGTTTATAGATATTGGTGATTCAACTTATGTAAATCAAGTAAGAACTGATGACTACACCATAAAACTTGCAACATATCTAACAAAAAATTGTAATGATAATAAGCTTTGTGAAGTTCAATCAATGCTAGATTTTGTAACTGCAATTCCATATAAAATAAATGAAAGTGTCGCAAGAAATTCAAAACAAGTGGTTACTCAAAATTTTGGAGACTGTGATGATAAATCAAATCTATTGATTTCATTACTTAAAGTGCGAGGATATGAAGCATATTTTGTCTTGGTGCCAAAACATATCTTTGTGATAATAAATTTGGAAAATATAAAACTAAATAAAAAAGCGTTATATGTAAATAATAAGCCTTTTTATATCTTAGAAAGTACAGCAACAGCTTCTAAAATAGGTTTCCCTTTAAATTATAAATTTGAAGAAATAAGCGCAATTGTTGACCCATTTGTAAATAAAAAATTAGTAGTAAATAGTTTAGAATATAAATAGAATTTTGGAGTAAAAATGCAAAATATTATAATAACAGGTGCATCACATGGTATTGGTAGAGCACTGGCAAAAAAACTAAGTAAAAAATATCATATTATAAATATTGATATAGTTGAAAATAAGATGGATAAAGTTGATTTTTATAAGTGTGATTTATCTGATAAGAGTAAACTTTTAAAAACTATTGAAAAGATAAAAACAAATATAGATTCACTATATGCTCTAATAAATAATGCAGCACTTTTTTCATCAAAAAGTTTAGAAAAACAGACTTTAGAAGAGTGGGAAAATATCATAAGTATAAATCTAACTGCTCCATATATTCTTTCAAAAGAGTTTGCATCTATGTTAAAACAATCAAAAGGTCATATTATAAATATCTCTTCAACAAGAGCTTCAATGAGTGAAGCAGGAACTGAAGCTTATAGTGCATCAAAAGGAGGAATTAGTTCTTTAACTCATGCATTAGCTATAACTTTGAGTCCAGATGTAAAAGTAAACTCAATAAGCCCAGGATGGATAAATACAAATGAAGAGTATCTTCCAACAAAAGTAGATAATGAACAACACCCAAGTGGACGAGTGGGAACACCTGATGATATAGTTGATACTGTAAAATTCCTATTAAAAAATAGAGGTTTTATAACAGGAAGTGATTTTGTAATAGATGGTGGAATGACTAAAAAGATGATTTATGTTTAGTTGACAATAAATATAATAAACAATATAATAGACAATATAAAAGGAGTTTATTATGTATAAAACAGTTAAACCAACTACCTTTACTTTATCATTAGAATTATTAGAAGATTTAGATGCTATGTCTAAAGAGATGGGTAAGAAAAAAACAGCGATAGTTTCAGAAGCACTTGAAATGTATATGGATTATCAAGATATTCAACTTGCTAAAAAAAGATTGAATGATAGTACAGGAACAATAACTCATGATGAATTATTAAAAGAACTTGGTATTTAAATGTATAGCGTTGTTTATCAAAAAACAGCTGTTAATGATTTTAAACGTATAGATAAATCAAATCTAAAATTTTTGACTGATTCTATTTTAGAGTTTACTAATAATTTCTCTTTTGAATTTGAACAAGAACTTTTAAAAACTGGCAAAATCAAAAAACTTCAAGGATTAAATGAAGAACTTTATAGATTGAAACTAAGAACTTATAGAGTAATTTATAAAAAAGAAGAAGATAGACTAATTATTTTAGTCGTAGCTGTAAAATCTAGGGAAAATTCTTATAGGAAATAAGATAAAATAAAAACCAATTACCTATCTTCAAAGGTGCTAAAAAATGAAATCCATTAAATTATCACATCTGAATACAAAGAGTGGCAAAGCCAAATAAAACAAAAGTTTTAAAGTTCTCAAATAAAAGCATAATTCAAGTAAATAGCACATTATTAGAATTTTGTTGGAATTTAGGAAATGAGATTGTTGAAAAGCAAAAAATAGCACTTGGGGAAGTGGGTTTTTACAGCAACTTAGTGTTGATTTGATTGCAGAATTTCCTGATGTAAAAGGTTTTTCATATACAAATATAAAAAATATCAGACAATGGTTTTTATTTTGGCAACAACTTGTGAGTGAATTGAAAACTATAAAAAGCCAACAAGTTGTGGGCGAAAGTAGTATTGAAAATACGAAACAATTTGTTTCGAAATTTGATGAAGAAAAAAGCCAACAAGTTGTTGCTCAAATTTTGATGATACCTTGGGGACATAATATCGCAATTATTCAAAAATGCAAAACTATCGAAGAAGCCCTATATTATGTACAAAACACAATCAAAAATGGAATAAGTAGAAATGTACTTATTCATCAAATAGAAACAAATCTTTATTCAAGAGACGGCAAAGCCATCACTAACTTTGAAGCTACTCTTCCACCTCTTCAATCAGATTTAGCAAAAGAAATCACAAAAGACCCTTATAATTTTGATTTTTATGCCTTACAAAAGGCTATCAAGAAAAAGAGCTAGAAAATGCCCTAACAGACAATATCACGAAATTTTTACTTGAACTGGGAAGTGGATTTGCATATGTTGGCAGACAATACAAGCTAATTGTTGGCGGTGATGAGTTTAGAATAGATTTACTTTTTTATCATATAAAACTAAAATGTTATGTGGTAGTAGAGCTAAAAGCCACAGAGTTCAAACCAGAATTTGCAGGAAAACTTAGCTTTTATACATCAGCAGTTGATGAAGAGATAAAAGACAAAAATGACAACCCAGCCATAGGAATACTTATTTGCAAATCAAAAAAGATTGAAAGAGTATTTAGCTGATGCGACTTTGCTGTATATAGCAAATAAAGAAAATATTAAAAATATAGTAAGTATAGATATTGATTTTGATATTTATAGAACTTTAAAAAAACAGAGTCTAAATAATCTTTTAAAATAAATCTTTAAATATAATTTCTTTGATATGGAAATACTTGAAACTAAACTAAGAGCGGTTACGCATATTTTGAGATTTTACAAATAGTTTTGATATAATCAAATATAAAATGCAAGGAGGTATCTTGTTATGACGATGAAATTAACTATAAAAGATGAATATTTAGAACAGTTTGAACAGATGTTAAAAACTTTACCAAAAGATGCCGTTGAAGTAAAAAAATCACTAGATGAAGAAATCAAAAAAAGATCATTAGAATATCGAAGTGGAAAAATGGAAACAGAACCTTTTGGTACGGGATTAGATGAGATAAGAGAAAGGTTACTATCGAAACTTTAACCTTAGAACAATCAAAAAGATTCAAAAAAGAACTTGATGAAATAATTCTTTTTATAGAAATAGATTGTCCTAATAGCGTGTATAAATTTTTCGAAGATATTATTTCTAAAATTAAAACAATACCAAATAATCCTTATATCTACAGAAAAAGAGAAGATGCAAAAGATGAGAATTTACGAGAACTTATCTATAAAGGTTATACTATACCTTTTAAGA
The DNA here is from genome assembly GCF_013177675.1 of Arcobacter acticola. Lineage (NCBI taxonomy): Bacteria > Pseudomonadati > Campylobacterota > Epsilonproteobacteria > Campylobacterales > Arcobacteraceae > Arcobacter > Arcobacter acticola. The sequence goes on along the minus strand of NZ_CP042652.1, from coordinate 2,781,829 downwards.
TAAAGAAAATCATAAAATCATCATCTTAGGTATTTTTAATCAAAATCTTTGGAACTAAAATATAAAAAAAGAGTATAAATCATCGTTGCCAAGTATTGAAGAGATAGAAGCACATTTTGAAAATGAGAATTTAAAGGTGGTGGATGATGAGTAATCAAAAAAGATTAGAAAAATATTTAATTGGTGAAGATGGTTATTTAAGAAAAGAAATTTCAAATGGTAAAGTTATTATGCTTTCTGGAAAATGGGGGAAGTGGTAAAACTTTTTTTTGGAAAAATATTATTGAAAAAGAGTTAATACAAAATCAAACAGAAAAACAAAAAGCTTATGTATATAGTAGTTTATACGGAAACAGAACACTTGATAAAATAGAAGATAATATTTATGCACAAGCTTATCTTTGTTCAGTTGGTGGGAAAAATGCAGTACTATCTGGATATGAAAAAGTAAAAGATTTTGGAAAACGATTTGGAAGTTTTTGCTCACTTCTTGATGTATCAAAATTAGTAGATGGAATAGATGATATTCAACAAAAAAATATTAAAAGAAGTGCATTATCATATCTTGAAAATGGTGGAATAGTTTGTTTTGATGATTTTGAGAGAAAATCTAAGGACATAGATTTAAATGATTTGTTTGGATTTATTTCTCATTTAGCAATTGATTTAAATTGTAAAGTTGTGATAATTTTAAATGATGATGTTTTTGAAGGTGAAGAAAAAAATGTATTTTCAAGAGTAAAAGAGAAATCTGTATCTAAGTTTTTGAAATATGAACCAAGTATAAAAGAGTTATTTGAAACTATTTTTAGTAATGAAAAATATAGAGTTTTAGATGAGCATAAAGAAATTATCCTAAAAACTATTGAAGAAACAGAAGAATTAAATGCAAGAATTTATATTCAAGTTTTAGATAATTTGGTTGAATGGATAGAGAAAGAACAAGAAATAAATGATGATGTTTTAAGATGTTTGATTTTGGTGAATATCAATTTTATTCTATTTCATACAATTTGTAATCATAAAGTAGAAAACATATATTTACTTAGAGGATTTTATGATATTCATGAAAAATATTCTAACAATTTTAGTGAAAGAGGAATAGGAGAAAATCTCAAGCTGCTTTCAACGTTTCAAGATTATTATTCAAAATTGAAAGAAAGTATTTTCTCTGGTAAAGAAAAACCTGAGGAAAAAAGAAAATATCATAATAATTTTTTAGAAAGTAATCTTAAAAATTATGAAAGTAAATTTTTAGCAAATAAACTAGATATTTCAAAAGATGTAGATAATAAAACCTTCCAAAAAATCAACAAATTCATAGAAACAGGAATCCTAATAAATGAATAACATCTCAATCTTCGGAACTTCAAGTGACGCAGGAAAATCAACACTAACTTTTGTAATAGCAAAAATACTTCAAGATTATAAATAAAATCCTTTACAAATATTTATCGTTTTGATATTATCATAATTGAAAAACGATAAAGGAATAAAATGTTTGTAAATAGAGTAAAAGAACTTCAACTTTTGAATGATGAATATAAAGAAGAGAGTTTTCGATTTTCAGTACTTTATGGAAGAAGAAGAGTTGGTAAAACAACACTTTTAAAAGAGTATATTCAAAATAAAGAGTCTATTTATTTCTTAGTTACATTAGAAAGTGAAAATATTGTTTTAAAAAGATTTCAAGATATTATTGCCAATTATTTAAATGATGATTTTTTAAAAGAGTTAAAAATAGATAGTTTTGAGCAAATTTTTAAATATATATCTCAAAAAACTTTTGAAAAGAAACTAATAATAATCATAGATGAATTTCAATATCTAACAAAAATAAATTCTTCTATTCCTTCGATTTTTCAATATATAATAGATGAGTTATTAAAACAAAAAAATATACATCTTATATTATGTGGTTCGATTATATCTATGATGTATGAGCAAACACTTTCTTATAATTCACCTTTATATGGAAGAAGAACAAGTGCTATAAAACTAGAAGCTATAAAATTTGAGTATATAAAAGAGTTTTTCTCAAAAAAGAGTGAAATTGAACTAATTGAATTATATTCTATTTTATATGGAGTACCTAAATATCTTGAAATGTTTAAAGATACTAAAGATATATATAAATCAATTGAAAAAAATATCTTAGATAAAAACTCTTTTCTTTATGATGAACCAAGATTTATATTACAAAATGAAGTAAATGAGCCAATTACTTATTTTACTATATTAGAAACTATTGCAAGAGGTGAACATAAACTTGGCAATATTGCAGGAAGATTAAATAAAAATGTTCAAAATATAACATCGTTTATTTCAAAACTGATGGAACTTGATATTATTTATAAAGATGTACCAATAACTGAAATAAATCCGCAAAAAAGTAAAAAGGGATTGTATTTTATAAAAGATAACTTCTTTAGATTTTGGTTTTCATATTGTTTACCATATAAAAGCCAACTTGAAATGGACAATACAAAGTTTGTTCTAACAAAAATACAAGAGAGTTTTACAAATCATATTTCAAAAACCTATGAAGATATATGTATAGAATACACACTTAAAAATGAAGAACTATTAAAGTGTGGTAGATGGTGGAACAAAAATGAAGAGATTGATATGGTTGGTGTTGGTGAAGATTTTTTAATCGTAGGTGAATGTAAGTACACAAATAAAAAAGTAGGTATTGATATTTTGAATAGTTTAAAAGAAAAATCAAAGCAAATTGAATTAAAACTACCTATAAAAAAATTTATGCTCTTTTCTAAATCAGGTTATACAGATGAGTTAATAAAAATTAGTTTAGAAGATAGAAGTATAAAACTAGTAGAAAATATTTTATAGGATTAATAAATGAATAACATCTCAATCTTTGGTACAAGTAGTGATGCAGGAAAATCAACTATCACTTTTGTAATAGCAAAAATACTTCAAGACTTAGGTCATAGTGTTGCTCCCTTTAAAGCTCAAAATGTATCAAATAATTCTCATGTTTGTGATGATGGAAGTGAAATAGCTATCGCTCAGTATTTTCAATCGGAGGTTTTAGGTGTTGAGACTTCATATCATCTAAATCCTATTTTACTTAAATCAGGTCGTGGAAGTTCGGCTTCTTTAATAGTTGAGGGGAAAGTTGTGAGTAATAAAGATGTATTAGAGTATTACCGTGATTTAGACTTACTTAAACCTGCTGTAAAGAGATGTTTTGAGTATTTAGATGCAAAGTATGATTGTCTTGTTTGTGAGGGTGCTGGAAGTCCTGTGGAGTTAAATCTTATGGATAAGGATTTATCTAATATTTTTATTGCAACAGAATATAACACAAAAATCATATTAGTAGCAGACATAGAAAAAGGTGGAGTTTTTGCTTCGATTTGGGGAGTTTATAATCTTCTTCCAGAAAAGTTACGAAAAAATGTAATAGGTGTAATTGTAAATAAATTTAGAGGTGATTTATCACTTTTTGATGAGGGTATTAGAATCATAGAAGAGGATTTTAAAATTCCAGTTTTGGGAGTATTGCCATATCTTCCTTTTAATTTAGGATTTGAAGATAGTGCATCTTTGAAAAACTTTGTTCAACATCCAAGAAATAAAAAACTTGATATTGCAGTTATTTCATATCCACATATGAGTAACTACAATGACTTTGAACCTTTAATAGCAGATGAAGAAGTTTTTGTAGAGTTTGTGAGTTCTAATATTTCCCTTGAAAAGTTTGATTTAGTGATACTTCCAGGAAGTAAGCTTGTAATCAAAGATTTACTTTGGCTAAAAGAGACTGGTTTATTTGAACAAATACAAAACTACAAAAAAGATATTTGTGCCATTTGTGGTGGTTATGAAATGATGTTTAATTTTCTTGATGATAAGTATGCTTTAGAAAATGAACAAGCAGTAAAAGAGCAGGGCTTTGGTCTTATAGATGATATTGTGGTTTTTGAAAAAGAGAAGATTTTAGAGAAAAAAACTTATGATTTATTTGAAGAAAAAATAGAAGGTTTTGAGATACACCACGGTATGTGTGAAAAGTATCCACTATCTTTTGAAAAGGAAAATTTCAAAGGTACTTTTGTTCATGGAATTTTTGATAACAATGAGTTTAGAACAAAATACTTCAAATCAATTAAAAATGAATATATGGGTTTTGATTTTCAAGAGTATAAAAAACAAACCATAGATAGTTTTATTTCTACATTAAAAGCAAAACTAGATGTCAATCATATATTAAAAAGCATCACTTAAAGAGTTGATGCTTTTTTTATAATACTATTTATCATATTTTTAAATATAAAGTAGTGTAGGGGAACTAGGCTATACCAATAGAGTCTTCCAAATACTCCTTTTGGATAGAAGTAGGCTGATTGGATTAGTTTATTATCTTTGATTTTAAACTCAAGCCATGCCTCTCCTGGAAGTTTCATTTGTGCGTATAATAAAAGTCTTTCATTTTCTTTCAAATCTACAACTTTCCAAAAATCCAAACAATCACTAATTCTTAAATCACATTGGCTTCTTCTTCCTCTTTTTAAACCAACTCCACCAATCATCTTATCTATGAAACCTCTTAGTTCCCAAAGGAAGTCAAAAGCAAACCAACCATTTTCTCCTCCAATAGAAGTAAAAGCTTGATATACTTTTTGAGCTTGAATATGTGAGATGTCTGCTTCTTTTCTATCCATATATAAAGCTTGTGAGATTTCATTTGAGCTATTTTTTTCCCAAACACCATTTGCTGTATCATTCCATCTACTTATTACTTGATTTTCTTCTATCTCTTTTATTGCATTTCTTACAGAGTCTTCATATGAAATAGGCTGTATTTGAGGGAAATATTTTTTAGCATGGTCATTTTGTATGGTTACTTCTGATTTAAGTCCTTCTATTAATGCTTTTGCCACACTAAAAGGAACGGGTGTAAAAAGGTTCAGCCAATATGATGAGATATTAATACTCATAAAAGGAAGAGGAATAATAACTCTTTTTAGTCCTAAGGCATTTGCCGTTCCTATCATCATCTCTTTATAACTTAAAGCCTTACTTCCAATATCAACTATTAGATTTTCTTTTGTTTCTAGATTTATAGCTTCCTGTAAATATGATAAAACATCATCTATTGCAATTGGTTGAGCTATAGTATTTACCCATTTAGGAGTGGTCATTACTGGAAGTTTTTCTGTTAGATTTCTGATGATTTCAAAACTAGCACTTCCTGAACCTATTATTACTCCTGCTCTAAACCATATTGTTTGAACATTTTTATTAGAACTAAGTATTTCTCCTGTTTCAATACGAGAAAGTAAGTGTTCGCTTGTATCATCATTTTTAACTCCAAGACCACCTAGATAGATTATTCTTTTTACCCCACATTCAACTGCTACATCTAAAAAGTTTTGAGCTGAGATTTTATCTAGGTCTTTATAGTTTTCATTACTTAAAGAGTGTATTAGATAATAAGCAGTATCTACATCTTGAAGAGCTATTTTTAGAGCATCTTTATTAAAAGTGTCACCTTCAATTATTTCTACTTTTTTTTCTAACTCGCAGACACTTTTTTTATTTCTAACCAAAAGTCTTAGTTTTATATTTTTATCTTCTAGAAGCTTTTGTTTTAATCTTCTTCCTATATATCCAGTTGAGCCTGTTAATAAAACTTTCATGATGGACTCCTTTTACTAAACTAATGCTAATATTCCATAAAATTAATTATATCACTAATTGAAAATTTAGAAATAGGGAATTTGTAGGTTCAATGTATTATGAAGTAGCTTTAATCGCATATATTATAGATAGATTTTTTGGAGAATTCCATGAATTAAAATTTCTCAAACATCCTATTGTTTTCATAGGAGATTATATCTCTTGGTTTGAGAAAATTTTTTATAAGGATTCAATTTTTAGAGGTATTCTTTTATCATCGTCATTATTGATTATTGTTTTTATAGTGTCTTATTTCTTTTCCTTATTTGATAATATTTATGTACAAGGATTTTTAGCATCTTTTGCACTTTCATCTAGAATGCTTTATGATGCAGTAAAAGATGTGATTTCAAATGATGATATTAAAATAAAAAGAAAGAAGATCTCTATGTTAGTAAGTAGAGATACATCAAATCTTAGTAATACAGGTGTAAATAAAGCAGCCATTGAAACGTATGGTGAAAACTTAAATGATGGAGTGATTGCGCCACTTTTTTATCTTTTATGTTTTGGAATTGTAGGTGCTTTTATGTATAAAGCTGTTAATACTCTTGATTCTATGGTTGGATATAGAAATGATAAGTATGAACGATTTGGTAAGTTTTCTGCACGTTTGGATGATGTGGTAAATTTTATACCAGCAAGAATAACAGCTGTTTTAATTGCTATATTATTTTTTAGTAAAAAGGCATTATTTAACTTTAGAAAATATGGAAAGAAACATGAAAGTTTCAATGCAGGACTACCTATATCAGCTTTAGCACTAGCTATTAATGTTAGACTTGGCGGTCCAACTTCATATTTTGGAAAAATAAAAAATAAGCCTTATTTTGGGGATGGAAAAATAAATATAGAAGATAGCGATGTTTTACATGCTTTGAAACTTAGAAATCGTTTAGATGTATTTATTATAATTGTATTAATTTTAGGAGTTTTATGATGACTTATGAAGAGTGGTTTATCCAACAGGGTAATCTACATGCTAATGTAATGAAAAAATTAACAGATAAATCAGTTGATGAGGTAATAGAGTATTTCAAATTTGAAAATATGGTGAAAAATGAACCAGACTTTTGTCCACTTTATAAAGACAATAAAAAATGCCATGATATGGAAGATTTAAATTGCTATTTGTGTGCCTGTCCAAATTTTAGATATAAAATGGAAGGTTTTGAAAAAACAGATGATGGGAAAACTTTATTTTCTGTTTGTAATATCAAGTCTAGAGATGGTTCTCAATATATAGGTGAGGATTATATTCATCAGAACTGTTCAGGCTGTATAGTGCCTCATAGAGCTAAATATATTAAAAAACATTTTAATAGAAATTGGTTTGAAGTAATGAAAGATGTAAGACCAAAGCCTTAAATATAAAAATAAAGAGGAAACTATTTCATCATATTTATGATAAAAAAGTTTCTTCCACCCTCGTATTTATATTCAAGTTTATATCCATGTAAACATACAATAGTTTTTACAATATAAAGACCAAGCCCGAATCCATCACTTCTTTTTTCTTCTTGAGAGAACGCTTCTGTATAGTATGCAAGTTCATTATTCAAAGGTTCTCCTAAAGAAATGATTTCTATTCTTTCTTTATTTGCATTTATAATTGCTTTTTTATTTGGAGAGAATTTTATAGCATTATCAATTAAATTTTTTAGTGCAATTGACATCATAGATACATCAACTTCAAATTTGAAATCTCTTATTTTAGTAGCTATATTCTCAGGATTTATCATCATGATTTCTAAGGTTCTTGTATAGATATTAAAAAAAGATGTTTCTTCTTTATAAATCATAGTATTTTTAGAAGTTAGCTTTTCAACAGTCGCTAGCTCTTTGATAATATCATCCATTCTTTTAAATGCTCTTTGAAGAGTTTCTCTTTTATTGTCATCATTTAAAGTTTCTGCAATAAACATAGCCTTAGTAATAGGGGTTTTAAGCTCATGCATCATATTTCTCATAAATAAATCTTTTGATTTAGATTGATTATTTATGATATTTATAGCTTCATTAAAACTTTTTGCAATGGTACCAATTTCATCTGTACTTGTATAATTTAGTTTTATGTCTTTATTTCCATTTGAAAACTCAATAATTTGTTTATTTAATATTTTTAAAGGTCTTAATTTTCTTTTTAGAACTTCATATAAAAATAAAAATGTAAGTAAAGATATAACAAATCCAACGATTATAAAAGCCATACTGTAGTTGTTGTTGTCAGAATCTTTTAGCATTAAGTTATAACCATATTGCTGTACGTAAATGTAGTATTTATCAGCATATTTATATACCCTATAAGTTCCTAAATAGTTTTGTGTTATTGTTAATTCTTGTGCATTTTTAATGATTTTTAATTTTCTATCTCTATCTTCAATAGGCGTAACTTTAAATTTCTTATATAAAGCAAGTAAAGATTCAACGGTTGGTTGATTTTGAAATGAACTTAAAAAGTTTTCTGCAATCAACTCATATCTATTTTGTAAAGCAATCTCATGTTTTTGTTTATCATGATTAATAAACATTCCAAAAGTTATAAAAATAGATACAAGAGCTAATGAAAAAATAATATTAATAAAAGTCGATATGGAAACATTTCTAATCATATTAACTGATATCCGATACCTCTTACTGATTTAATATGTGTGTTGTTATGATCGATTTTCCCTAGCTTTGTTCTAATTCTTGAAATAATTACATCAATATTTTTAAGTGATGAATCATCTTCTATATTATCACTTGCATAAATAAAATCTTCACGTGCAACTACACCATGATTTCTTTGAATAAGTAATTTCAAAATATCATATTCTGCAAGTGTTAAAGTAAGTGCAGTGTCTTTAAATAATATTTGCATATCACTTTCTTTAATTTGAAACATAGAGTTTGTTTCAACTTTTTTTGTTTCGTTTTTTGTTTCAACTCTTTTTAGAATAGTTTTAATTCTAGCTTGAAGTTCTCTTGGGTTATAAGGCTTTGGAAGATAATCATCTGCCCCTCTTTCTAATCCCATAACTTTATCGAGAATGTCATCCCGAGCTGAACTTATGATAATAGGTATATTTGACTTTTCTCTGATTTTTGGAATTAATTCAAGTCCATCAATTTCAGGAAGAGTTAAATCTAAAATAATAAGTTGATAGTCTTTGTGTACATTTAACATAGATAGACCATTATATGGACTATCTGTATTTGTAACTTCTATATCAAATGATTTTAAATAATCTGAGATGATTTGAGCTAATTCTAAATCATCTTCTATCATAAGTACTTTTGTAATGGGAAATCCTTTATTGTGTTACGAATAGAATAGTTTGACCATATCTATTTACATAAACTCTTTTATATTTTTCTTTATATTTTTTTAATGCTGCATCAATATTTGCAAACGTTTTGATTTCAATGTCTTCAATTTGAATAATAACATCGCCTGATTGAAAACCTGATTCCTCAGCTTGTGATTTAGGCTCAACATCTGAAATCAGTATTCCTGTTATTTCTGTTGGTAATCTAAATTTCTTTTGATTTTCTGCATCAATTAAACTTAATTTTAATCCACCAAGAACAGGTACTGAACTATCCGTTTGAACTTCTGCAAGACTTGAAGTTCTATCTCCTAATACAATATTTAAATCAATATCTTTTCTATCTCTTTCAACTTGAAGTACAATTTTCTCTTCAGGTTTAAAAGATGCAATTGTATTTTGTAAAGAAGTTCTATCTTTTACAGCTTTTCCATTTATTGCATAAATTAAGTCACCTCTTTTTAGTCCATATTTAGAAGCTGGAGTATCAGCTGATATATCTAAAATTAAAGCACCTTCTTTTCTTTTATAAACTTTTGCTAGTTCATTATCAACATCACCAATAGCTACACCTAAATAACCACGTGTTACTTTTCCATCTGCTACTAGTTTTGTAACAACATCTTGAACCATTGCAATTGGTATTGCAAAGCCAATTCCATTATTTCCACCACTTTTAGAAATAATAGCTGTATTAATACCAATTAAAGCACCACGACTATCAACTAAGGCACCACCTGAGTTTCCAGGGTTTATTGAAGCATCTGTTTGAATATAGTTTTCATATCTATTAATTCCAACTTTATTTTTATTTAAAGCTGAGATAATTCCTTGAGTAACTGTGCTTCCAATACCAAATGGATTTCCAATTGCAAAAATTAGATCTCCTACTTTTAAACTATTTGAATCACCAATTTTGATTGGAGTTAATGTTTTTTCTGTTTCGATTTTAATAACAGCCATATCACTGTCTGCATCACGACCTATTAATTTTCCATTATATTCAGTTGTATCATCACCAATTGTAACTGTGATTTCATCTGCATTTTCAATAACATGATTATTAGTTACAATATATCCCTCTTTTGAAACAATAACACCTGATCCTAAAGATCTTTGAACTCTATTTTGTTTAAATTGATTTTCACCAAATTGATCACCAAAAAATCTTTTAAATAATGGATCGTTGAACATTTGTTGTAATGGAACTGAATCTAAATTTGTATCAACGTGTTTTTTTGCGGAAATATTTACTATTGAATTTACTGAATTCTTAACACTGTCATTAAAAGATAAAATTTCATTATTTGAATTTGGTGTAACTCTTACTGGATTTTTATCCATCATCTCAAAATCTATAGTTTTTGCAAATAGTTGAGTTGCAATTAATGTAGAAATAATCAAAAGTTTTTTCTTCACTTTTAAATCCTTTTTTAATTTTTATATATGTATGATTCTAAGCTAAAAGAGTAAACTATTTTCCAATCAATAGTTAATGCATGGTTAATAAATAGGGGTTCCTCCCTATTTATTTTTTATAAATCAGTTTTTAAAACTGCTCCAGAACTTGCATTTGTTACAAGTGCTCTGTATTGACCTAACCAAGAAGAGTTAAGAGGTTTTTTAAGAGGTACAAACTCAGCTTTTCTTTTTGCGATTTCTTCATCACTTAAATTTACTGATAAAACATATGCATCTACATCAATATGAATTTCATCACCATCTTTTAATAATCCAATCATTCCACCCTCAGCAGCTTCAGGACTCACGTGACCAATAGATGCACCTCTTGTAGCTCCTGAAAATCTTCCATCAGTAATAAGTGCAACTTTATCTCCAAGTCCCATTCCCATAATAAGTGAAGTAGGTGCTAGCATTTCTTGCATTCCAGGACCACCTTTTGGACCTTCATATCTGATAACTACAACATCACCAGCTTTTACTTTTCCACTTACAATTCCTTTGATAGCTTGTGCTTGTCCATCAAAACAAACAGCTTTACCAGTCATTGCTCTAGCTCCTGTAATTCCAGCAGTTTTAATAACAGCACCTTGTTGCGCTAAGTTACCATAAAGAATAGCTAATCCACCAACTTGTGAATATGGATTATCAATAGTGTGAATAATATTTGTATCTTTGATATAAGAGTCTTTGATTTTTTCTAATAATGTTTCACCAGAGATTGTAAGGTTATCTAATAAAATATCATCACCTCTTTTACTCATCTCTTTCATAACAGCGTTTACACCACCAGCTTTGTTGATATCTTCCATATGAACAGTAGATAAAGATGGAGAAATTTTTGCAATATGTGAAACTCTTTTAGAGATTTTATTAATATCTTCAAGATTGAAATTAACTTTTGCTTCTCTTGCAATTGCTAACATATGTAAAACAGTGTTTGAAGAACCACCCATTGCCATATCAACTGCAAAGGCATTTCTAACTGCATTATCATTTAAAATATTTGTTAATTTATATTTTTCTCTTGCTTGTGCATCAAGTGCAATTTCACAGATTCTTCTAGCAGCTTGTCTATATAAAACTTCTCTTTCAGGTGTTAAAGCTAAGATTGTTCCATTTCCAGGAAGTGCAATACCCATAGCTTCCATAAGTGTATTCATAGAGTTAGCTGTAAACATACCTGAACATGAACCACCACTTGGACATGCATTACATTCGATATCTTTTAACTCTTCATCACTCATTTCACCTGCTTCATGTTTACCAACAGCTTCAAAAGCAGTTGCTAAATCAATAGGAGTTCCATCTTGAGTATAACCTTTTTCCATTGGTCCACCTGATACAAATATTGTAGGAACATTTACTCTTAAAGCACCCATAATCATACCTGGAACAATTTTATCACAGTTAGGAATGGCAATCATTGCATCCAATTTATGTGCATTCATTACTGTTTCAATAGAATTAGCGATTAACTCTCTTGAAGGTAATGAAAATAACATACCATCATGACCCATAGCAATACCATCATCAACACCAATAGTATTAAACTCAAATGGTACACAACCATTTGCTTTGATTTCTTCTTTTATAATAGCTGATACTTTATCTAAGAAAAAGTGTCCTGGAATTAACTCAATAAAAGAGTTTGCAACTCCAATAAATGGTTTTTCAAAATCTTCGTCTTTAAGTCCTGTAGCTCTTAATAACGATCTATGTGGCGTTCTATCAAATCCTTTTTTTACTTCATCACTTCTCACTGTATTATCCTTTAAAATATGCATAATTAATATGCTAGATTATACATTTTTTGCTGTTCAATTTTTATTAAATAGATAAATTTTTACAAATTTTAAAATTCTTTCAAAAAACTCTTGACAAGGTAAAAAAAATCTATTATAATTCCCGTCCAATTTAAGTAGATAATACCTAAGTTGCTTACCTAAAGTATATTGCGAGTGTGGCGGAATAGGTAGACGCGTTGGACTTAAAATCCAATTCCGGTTTCGGAGTATCGGTTCGATTCCGATCATTCGCACCATTATAATGTAGAGGGTTGACAGAGTTGGTCTATCGTACCGGTTTTGAAAACCGGCGAGGTGAAAGCCTCCGAGGGTTCGAATCCCTTGCCCTCTGCCATTATTTAAAATAAATCATCTAACTTTTTTCAATTTATGTGATTTATAAACCACTATACATTTCTGTTGGAGGTATAGCAAAGCTGGTAATGCCTCGGATTGCAAATCCGACATGCGTTGGTTCGAGTCCGACTACCTCCTCCACTTCATAATTTCAATCAATCTAATTTAATCTAAACAAATCCCAATAAATCAACATTTTTAAAGCATTCTTATGTTAATGTAATCTAACTTAATTCATATTAAACTAATATTTATTTGGGGGTATATTTGGGGGTTATATTTTACTCAAAAAGACATACCCCCAATTTATGGATAAAGAATCCTATGAGGGGCTTTAATGAGTAGAGAACTAAATCAACTAAAAGATACTGAAGTTAAACAAGCTAAACCAAAAGAAAAACAATACTATTTAAATGATGGTGGAGGGTTAAGACTTCAAATAAAACCTAATGGTAGTAAAATATGGGTTTTTAGGTTTATGTTAAATGGTAGCTCAAAAGAAACTACCTTCAAAAGTTATCCAACTACTACACTAAAAGAAGCAAGAGAAAAAAGAGCAGAATATAAAAAACTCATAGATAACAATATAAATCCAATAGATTATTTCAATAAAGAAAAAGAACAACAAAAGAAAGAAGAAACAAACAGCTTTAAAAACGTGATGTATCAATGGTTAGAAAATGAAAAACCAAATGCAAAAATAGAACAATACGATTGGAAAAAGAATCGTTTTGAAAAAGATGTTTTACCATATTTAAAAAACAAAAAAATGAATGATGTATCAATACAAGATATTGTAACAGTTATTAAAGCAAAAAATAAAACAGCACCAGAAACTGCATCTAAATTATTCGGATACCTAAAAAGCTTATTTGGGTTTGCTGTATTAAATGGATACTGTGAAAGAAATCTTTTAGTAGAAGTAAATAAAACACATCTTATCACTAAAAGAACAGTTAAGCATATGGCTCAAATTACAGATAAAGAAGTATTGAAAGAGCTTACAAATTCAATATACAATTATCACGGTAGTTTTAGTGTAAAGAACTGTTTGCGATTAGTGTTGCATATACCTTTAAGAGCAGAAAATTTATGTACACTTAAATGGAGTCAAATAGATTTTGATAAAAAGCTTATGACTATTCCTAGAAATCAGATGAAATTGAAAAATCCAAATTATGAAGATTTTAAAATGCCTTTATCCGATGAGGTAATATCTATACTAAAAGAACAAAAAAGAGAATTAATCCTACACACTAATAATCAAGATTATGTATTTCTTGGTTTTGATAATAATACACACATAAATAAAGAGAGTCCAAATAAAGCATTAAAGATTATGGAATTTAATAGAGAGGGTAGAAAAATAAGACTACACGGATTTAGAGGTACATTTAGGAGTATGATAGATACTTTAGATACAAAAGGACAATTTACTTATGAAGTAAAAGAAAGAGCCTTAGACCATCACGAAAAAAGTAAAGTTGTAAGAGCATATTCTCATAAAGGGGATTATTTTGAGCAGTTACAAGAGTTGATGACTTATTGGAGCAACTTCATTAAAAGTTTAAGAGAAATAAATGAATTATGAAGTCGCAATTAGTTCTTTTTTATAAACAAAATCTAACAAAAAACACAATACATATAATCTCTTAGAAAATATCGGTATTCAACTTATACAATTCATTTAAGTTTAAATCAGTCTAACATGATAATGATTTAACAATTTAAATTAAAGGCTCAATATGAGTAAAATTGAATACGTCGATATACAAACAAAAAAAATGTATAGAGCAAAAGAATTAGCAGAATATTTAGGAGTAGGATTATCTACAATATGGTTATATGCGAAACAAAAGAAAATTACAGCATATAAAATAAGCGATAAAGTAACAGTATTTAATATTGATGAAGTTGAAATAGCTTTATTTAGGAAAGTGGCTTAAAATGAATAATTGTGAACAGCCATCACATTTGGTGAGTATATTAAGTGATTTAATTGAGGGTAAAATATTAATCTCAACAGATATCCGTGCAAGTAATGCTAATCAATATTTTTGCATAATTAAAAAATGGGGTATTAATCTTATTGAGGTAAAAAAACAGAATTTAACCAATAGAGCTTATCATCTTGAAAGAAAATTAGATTTAGCATTTGATAACTTGGAAAAAGCAAAAGTTCATCTTAAAAGATTACAAAATAATAAATAAGAGAAGCCTAAAAATTTCTCTTTTTTTATGCTTTAAGATTATAAAAAATACCCCTTATAATGTGTATCAAGGTAATCTAACTATTAAAATAAAAAAAGAATAATAAGTCGTAAAGATTCCCGTAATAGTGGCTTACTTCAATATACAAATATACAGTTTAAGGAATCATCTTCTTAATGTAAGAAAGAAAAATTATGAATATACTACAAGAATTAGAAAATTTTATTAATGAATTTAATCAAGATAATAATGAAGAATTTAGCATAGATAGTATTAGGATTGAATTTAGTAAACAACATAAAAAGAAGAAATTAGATGGAATAGGTAAATGGGAAAAATTACAAAAGAATTCTAATATTTTGCATAAATTGAAAAATAGGTTAGGAGTAGATGAGGTTACAAGTGTGATGAGGTTAGAAAAACATAATATTTATTACTACAACAGCAACAAAGATAAACCAAAATACAGAACTGCAACAATGGTAATATTTGGATTAAAGCAATACCATAAATCCCCACCACCTCATCACATAGTTAGTAAGGTGTTATCTATTTTGAATAATGTAACTAATATTGATATTTGTTTAGATATTCCATATAAGCCAAAGATAGAATTATTAGAAAACTATTTCACGTTAAAACAGTTTATAACTAAAGATGGTGTATCAACAGATACTCATTATATTAACAATACCAATGCTTCTATGATAGAAAAGATTGTAATTTATGACAAGGCTTTAAAGAATGGCTTAGATTGTGTCTTATGGCGAATAGAAGCTCTTATTAGTATTCCTAATATAAAAGTGTTAGCTTTACCACTTCAAGAGTTTAAACGCATTACAGATTTACTAAAAGGTATAGAATGACTAAGCAACAAGTAGAAGAAAAAATAAAAGAAATCTTATCGAAAGATAAAAAGTACAAAGGTGTAAAAGTAACAATAGTATTTAAAGAAAAGAAATAGATTATTGTAACAGTATCAACAATAAAGAAAAGTCCATCATATTGGACAATACTCATCATATAAAAAAAGGTACTGTTGCGTGATTAAAGCCTAACCATGGGTGCTTGAACGCTTAATTTGTATATCTCGTTTAATATTTTTTTTCCACTATCCCCACTCTCTTTATTGTCTAAATAGTAGAAATATTTTTATTCTAACTAAAGGATTATATTGATACAATAACTAAATAATTTATAGGAGTATTTATGCTAAAAAAGAGTTTAATTTTGTTTGTGTTATTAGTGGGTAGTTTATATGGAGGTAATGCTACCGCTAATCAAGAAAAGTTATTGATTAACATAATTAGAGCAAGTAATTATTCTTGTGAAGGAATAGAATCAGCATTTCAAAGCTCTTATGATGGGAATTGGCTTGTTATTTGCACCAATGATACATCTTATGATGTTAACAAAACAGAACAATTTTGGGAAGTTAAAAAAAGACGTTGATTTTCTTTTTAGGTGTAGTTTAATTCTACACCCACTTTTTTAAATCTTTTTACAATTTTATATCATTTCTGTAAGTAGATATTCTCTAATATTTTTGGGAATATCATTGTATCTTTTACTCTTGAACCTCTTTTTTAATAAAATCACTTGATTTTGCCCTTTTATCATCTTTTAATTCTTTTTTGATTAGACTTCCATTATTTTATATGCTCCAATATGTAGTTTTCACTTGATAAAAAATTATATTTGGGGGTATATTTGGGGGTTTAAAAAGAAGTCAATGAAAAAAGTTCCTATTTTATGGATTATATGGTATTAATGTAGGAAGAGACTACCTCCACTCTTTCTATATAAATAATCATTTTAAAAACAATCAATTTTTTTACAATTTAGACCTATTTTTGACCGGATTTTGTCAGGGTGAAAATACTTACATTTTAAGAATTATTATGCACCGATATTTATAACCGGCGAGTTATAATATAACATACTTTTTTTATACAGACAATTGGGAGAGCGGTTTAATCCACTATCTTGGAAGGATAGCGTAGGGCAACCTACCGTCGGTTCAAATCCGACATTGTCTGCCATTACTTTAAATTAAATCAAACTCATCATTTTTTTTCTCAAATTAGACGCATTTTTGACCGGAATTTGTCAGGGTAAATTTATATACTTTTTTTTCAATCAGATAATGTGAATCTACAATCAACTACTTTTTTTTGTTCCAAATTTTCTTAAAGGTTGTGGAGTTTTGTCATTTTAACTTTCTGAACACTTTGTGGAACATGGAAAACTAATATGAGTGCTTCATGTTCCAAAATTAAGAGATTGTGAAACGGTTGCGGAGAGCCAATATTTTACCCAAGGGTGGGTAAAATATTGGCTCCTGCGTTTTGTTATAGCTTTTTACAAATCACCATCATAAAAAATTGTATCCAACATTGCTACTCTCTTACTCCATAACTCTTTTTCAATAATATCTTTAGGTTCGTCAGTATTGTACCATTCTGATTTATGAATTCTTTGAATTATTTCATCCCAATATCTTTCATACTCATTACTTTTTATATCTTTTGTTAAACCAAAATCTTCATACAGATATTTTTTATTTCCACCTGTGATACAAAAAAACACATCAGGTCTTTTCATTGCTAAAAGTCTACTAATTGTAATTACACCATAACCATAACCACTATGCTCTTTAAAATATTCTATATAATTCATATAGTCATTTTTTGAAACAATACCATTCATCGGGATACAATCCAGTGCCTCTGAAATATCTATATAATCTTCACTAATTCTTGTTTTAAATCTTGGACTAACCATATTTCCAAAGTACATCCAATTAAGTTCTGGATTATTTGTATCCTTGCTAGTTATACCAGAAATTTGACGTCTTTTTATATCTGTCATATTTGCAAAAGAACTATTTCGGAAATATTCTTGTGTTTTATTCAGTAACTCTAATCTAATTTCAAATGAATTGTTTTTGTCATTTTTAACTTCTTCAAAAAAGCTATTCCAATCTTGCATAATAATTTTCGATTTAAAAATAGGTTTAATATCAGTTTCAGAACTAAATTCATCTTGAATATCTAATAATTCTTTCGACTTTTTATTCCAGACTTTTAAATATGCTTGATAGTCATTATTTGTAAAACTAACTGCTGTTTCAAAATAGTTTTCAATTGCCTCAATAGTTTTTTTATATACTCCATGCGCATCTGTGTCATTACTATTAATATGAACTATTATTTCTGAATTATTTTGCATTGCTGCTTTTGTAAAATTAGCACTACCTATTAAACATTCCCAATCATTTTCATTGTTTTGAAATAAATAGATTTTTGGATGAAAAATCCCATTAGGATTTGTTTTGAATTTTACTTTTTCATCATCAATAAATTCTTTAATAAAATTTGGATGAGTTTGATAAAAATGAATACCAACTACAACTTTATTTATTTTATTTGAGTATTTTAACAATAATGGAAATGCCTTTGAACTTGCAGAAGCCCAAGCACTTGCAAATGAAATAGATTTATATGTTTTAATTAAATGGCATATAGTTGTTTCGATCTCATTTGGGGTTGTTAGTAATGTCATTAATATCCTTTGATGTTATTATGTTTTAAATGAACTAATAAACTGCCCTCAAGTAATTTATTGGCTCCACTGATTTATTATGCTTCTCTACTTTTGTCACACTTTAAAAAAGCTTCACCAATTTCATTTTCCATTTCTAAAATAATTTTCATAATAACTAGCCTATCAATATTTGGTTCTATATTTAATAGCTTAATAGTTATTTGAGCAAGAGAAATTGCAGAAGAATGTGCAGGGTTTGTCATTCCTGAATTGCTTTGTCCAACTAAAAGAAAATCTTCTGTAGATTCACACATTCCTAGCTTATTATTGATGCCTTTAGTCCCAGCGTGTATATTTTGACTAGCCCACTTATAATAAGGTCTCATATGGTCCAATAATACATCTTTCTCTATATCAGCAAAAGTGACACGTTTATTTGTTATAAAATTAGAAGCCCAACCATATGATTCTTTAAAAGTTTTTCCATATTTTGCAATCACTTCATCATATACTTTTTTGCATTGAAGTATTTCTTGTTCTGAATTTCCTTTTTCATTTAATCTATGCTCATACTCTTTATGTTGAATCATCCCTTTGTATGATTCAACTATATCATGCCAATAAAACCGTTCTGCACATTCTTGTCCATGTTTTAATATAAATATCGCAGTAACTATCACCTCATGCAATGCACGCCATCTTGCATGAGCTCCATCTGCAAATCCAGATTTTAGTAAGCATAAGATTTCTTGAGAAATATGACATGCTCTAGCATGGTGTCTAACGACAATATCAAAAACGAGATTATTCTCTTTTACTGCTGTAGAACGATATGATTTGTTGAATTCTTCACCTGCTTCAGTACATATAACAATAAATGTTTCAAACAAGTCAAAAGCTATGTTCCACCTTTTGTGATTTCTTTTGCAAAATTCTGAAAATAGTATTCTTCTTTCTTCAAGCATTTTTGGGGCGTCTGATAATAATGTTTTTTTTATAGATTTTACTAAATCAGGTATTATTTCTTGAATCATACTTTCTTCTAAATTATTAACTTCATTTTCACCAAGAGAAACTAATGATTTGTTTAGCTCATCTTCTAGTGTTTCATAAAATGTATGAGTTAAAATTTTCATGTGTATTATCCTTATTATGCATAGCTATTTATTATCGGACATAATGTCCAAATATCAAATTTATTCTTATTATCAGGACAAAAATATGTTCCTATAATAGTTTAAAAATATTATAGGAACATATTTTTAAATAAATAAAATAATTATATTGGAATAACGATAAAAAATTACTTTTTAATGTCTAAATAATAGAGAATATGAGTTAAAATAAGAAGTTCAACACTTGTACCTTCTGGGTATATTCACCAATTCAATTCTATTAATAACAAGTTTTTTCTTAACAAAAACTGCTTTATGAAAAATCATTATGTAATAAAACTTTTAAGCTTTATTCAATGAGTGAAAATTTTTTAACAAATAACTTATGAAAAATGTATTATTAAGTTAACATAATTGTTAAATATACTTATCATATACTTTTTTAAAAACTTCTAAGAAAATGGAGTCTTTTATGAGACACTTTTAGATAAAATTTTGTTATCATAAAAAACTATTATAAAGGTACTATTATGAAAATTACTTCAATTGTTTTAAGTATAGGAATATTTTTATTTTCAGGTTGTGCACATAAGCCTATCCCTGGTTCAAACAATATTTTAGAACTTCCTAATGAATCTGCAACAATGGGTTGTGAATTTATTAAAAAATCTAGAGTATTAAATCTAATTGGCTTTGGACATGATATGCATGTCGAAAATGCAAAAATTTTAATGATAAACGATGTTATCATGAATAATGGGAATGCTTATTTACAACACTATTTATCTGCAGGTTTTGGAGAAGCGGGTAATGCAAGTTTTAGTATTTACAAATGTCCTGAAGGATATAACTACAGAAATACAAAAATATCAAAAAATTCTAGCTCAAATGATTCTATGGATAAATTAGAAAAAATTAAAGATATGTATGAAAATAAATTAATAACTAAGGATGAATATGACAAAAAAAGAAAGGAATTATTAGATAGTTTTTGATTAATATATTACATATCCTGAATTATATAAGATATTTATTTAGAAATTCAATAACTTGTAGTTTTAGAACTTTCTCTAATTTAATTATTGAAATAAATTCATATGAAAAACATCTAGCCGATTCTCTTATCCGGCGAGGTACATAAAAAGGGAGTCGAGAAATAGGCTGTCTAGCTAATTTTGATTTTTTTCTCTGTCTAAAACCTGCCTTATTCTTAGTAAAATTCCACTTTAGTTCATTAAGATCATTGGGGGAGAGAATATTTTATAAAACAGTTTTCCCTATCTTAGAAATGAAATTGTATCCTTCAAATGAATTATTAATAAGCATTTTTAAATAAGATAAAGACAAATCGACATATTTGAACTTCCAAAATAATAAATAAACATTATAATTTAAAATGTGATTAAAATAAAGGAATTACATGTTGAGAATAGTATTTATAATATTTCTAACATTAAAAGGAGTTCTTATGGCAATAGAAGAACCAAAGTATACTCTCATGGAAAAATATGAGGCATTTGAAATCAGAAAATATTCACCATATCTTGTAGCACAAACTGAGGTTTCGGGTACATTTGATGAAAGAGGTGGCAAAGCATTTAGAATTCTTATTAAATATATCTCAGGTGAGAATCAGCAGCAAAGTAATATAAAAATGACGGCGCCTGTGATACAAGAAAGTTCAGATAAAGAAGGACAAAAGATATCAATGACAGCTCCAGTGATACAAGAAAAAGGTAAAGAAGATTCTAACAGTGCCATTATTAGTTTTGTAATGCCTGAAAGCTTTACATTAGATACTCTTCCTTCTCCATTAGATAATCGTATTACTCTTAGAGAAATACCAGCAAAGATTGTTGCTGTACTACAATACTCAGGTGGATGGACAGAGAAAAGATATAAAGAGCATGAAGCCATACTTATTAAAGCACTCCAAGATGCTAATATTAAGATCATAGGTGAGCCAAGTTTTGCACGATACAATTCTCCATTTGCACTTTGGTTTATGCGTAGAAATGAAATTATGATAGAAGTGCAAAGATAAAGAAGGATAGTTTATGGAAAAAGGCTGGAAACAAACATGGGAAAATTTACTTTTTCAACATTTTGAGATTGAAGATAAAAGTTTTTTAGAAAAATATTTGCCAAAAGATTGTTATCTCGATAGTTTTGAAGGAAAATATTACATTGGCTTAGTTAGTATGCAAATGACTAATGTACGCCATAAATCAACAAAAGATTTTGTATGGTTTAAAGAATATAATGAACTTAATGTAAGAGCTTATATTACATATAAAAATAAACCTGGAGTTTTATTTTTAAGTTTAGATGTTGACTCTTTAATTTCGGTTTTTGGTGCAAGAGTTTTTTATGGCCTACCTTATCGATATAGAAATTATAAAGTAGAAAATAAATCAATAGAAACTTTGCATAATAACAATGATATTTTTAAATGTGAATATTCTATAGATAATGATTTTAAAATATATAAAAAAGGTAGTTTCGCTTTTTGGGCAACTGAGAGATACTTTTTTGCAAACAAATATTTAGGATTTAGTTTTATGGGAAATATAACTCACAAGCCATGGGTTTTAACAACTGCAAAAGTTAATAATCAAAATTTAGAAGTATTAAAACCATACAATATAGTATCTCAACACAAAGATATACTGTTTTGTAAATCTTTAGAGGTTACTACCTCAAAATTACAGCTTATTTAATCCATGAAAAAAGCATATCTTTTTTATGATGGTGAATGTCCATTTTGTAATCAATATGCTAAGTTTAGAGAACTTAGAGAGTGTATTGATATTGAACTTGTAGATGCAAGAGAAAATCTACTCTGGAAAGAAGTTAATCCAAACTTGAACCTTGATGATGGTATTATTTTATTATTAAGTGAAGATTTCACAATATTGCAAGGTGTCGAAGCAATAGCATATCTTGATAATATTTGTATATTTAAAGGTTTGATTTTTAAAATCCAAAAGTTTATATTTTCAAATAATAATTTAGCCCCTTTTGTATATAGTGCTTTAAAAATTTTCCGAAAAATAGCTTTGTATTTTAAGAATAAAGCGTAAATTAGGTACATGTAAGCAAAAAATATTTTAACTCATGTTTAAACATATATGTCACTTATGGCATAATCATACGAAGGACTTAAATGACTAGATTAGAATTAATTCAAAAAATCCAGAATAGAAAAAAGCAAATTAATATAAGTATTGAAAATTTAGCAAAATTAAGTAATCTAGGTGTTAGAACTGTCAATAGATTTTTCGCAGGTGATGATGTAAAATTTAGTACTATAGAAAAAATCACAAATCTACTTGGGCTTGATTTTGCAGGAAATGAAGTAATCCCGCTAAATCAATTACAAAAACAAAGAGCAAAAGAAAAAGCTTTATTTATGGCATCTTTAGTTCAAAGTACATCAACTTTAGAATTTCAAGGCTTAGAAAAAGATTCTTTAGACAAAATTATACATAAGTTTGAAAAAGAATTCCTACAAGGACAATATAAAAATAAACTGTGGGTTGTATAATGACTTATAGTATAAAACTAATATATGAATGTCAGGATTAAAATTATCAGAGAATAATCTTGTATATTATAAGAAATATAATTCATATTTTATCTATTTTGACTAATAATAAGAAATAAACTTCATATTTAAGGAAAATATCTATGAAACTTAATGATTTAGGTAAAGAAATAAAACTTTTGCAAAACAAAGTTGTGGATTGACAAATAGTGAATATGAATTAATTTTAAAAGAATGTAAAGAAGCAGTAATAAAAACAAAAAAAGAGGTAGAAGAATTTTAATTCTATATTTTTCTCATTTGACTAACTTTTTCTTTAGCATTTTGCATTCTAACTTCTGCTGCAACTTCCTTATCAACTATTGTTTGACCTATTGGAAAAAGTGCAATGCCAGCTAGTTTTAAATGTTGAATCCCAAAAGGTATTCCTATGATTGTTATAAAACAAGCTATAGCATTCATTATGTGTGCAATCGCTAACCATAATCCAAAGAGTAAAAACCAAATGATATTTCCAATTACTCCAAATCCACTTGTTCCAATATCTTTTGCTTGATGTAACTCTTCTCTACTAATAGCTTCTTTGCCAAATGGAAAAAATGTAAATTGTCCTATTACAAAACAAGCTTTAGCCCAAGGTATACCAATGATTGAGATGAAACAGATTAATCCCATTATCCACCAAAGTATTCCCATTAATACTCCACCTAAAATAAACCATAAAAAATTACCAATTAATCTCATTGTTGTATTTCCATTTTTGATATAACGTTAGTATATCTTTTTTCAAATTACTAGCAAAAATTTTTGATGGTTTTTTCTAAAACTTAATAACTTTCAAAGGTCTTTTTTTGCTATTATTCTAAAAATTTCGGAGAAAAGAATATGAATACAAAAATAAAAGATTTTGTGGAGAGTAATTTATTTACAAAATTTATTATTTATTTGATTATCTTAAATGGTATTACTATGGGATTAGAAACTTCTAAATCATTTATGTTGAGTTTTGGAGATTATGCTTTATTATTTAATCAAATAGTTATAACAATATTTACAATAGAAATAGCACTTAGAATTTATGTTTATAGAACTTCTTTTTTCAAAGATCCATGGAGTTTATTTGATTTCTTTGTTGTTTCTATATCATTAATTCCAACAAGTGCAGGTTTTGAAATAGTAAGGGTTTTAAGAGTACTAAGATTATTTAGACTTATTACTGCTGTACCTCAAATGAAGAAAATAGTTTCAGCTTTAATTAGTGTAATTCCTGGAATGTTATCTGTAATTGCATTAATGACTTTGTTTTTTTATATATTTGCAATTATGGCAACACAGCTTTTTTCTGAGAAGTTTCCTGAATGGTTTGGAACATTAGGAGAATCTTTTTATACTTTATTTCAAGTTATGACTTTAGAATCATGGTCTATGGGAATTGTAAGACCTGTAATGGAAGTATATCCATATGCATGGGTCTTCTTTGTTCCTTTTATATTTGTTGTAACTTTTGTTATGATAAATTTGGTTGTGGCAATCATTGTTGATGCAATGGCTATATTAAATAAAAAAGAAGAAGAAACGATTTTAGAAGAAGTTCATTCAAATGAAATACATGTAAATGATGAGATAAGACAATTAAGAGCAGAAATAGGTGAGCTTAAATTTTTAATAGAAAATAACCTGAAAACTAAATAATTGCTTTTTATTACTCCATATTATATGGTATTTATTAGCAAATTAACCTTCTGTTAACTATTGATTGTATTTCAGTTAATCGTGGTCTATTATAATTACTTTATATTAAGAAGAAACGCGAAGCTTCTTAAAAAGTTTAAAAGCCGCGAACCTTTAAACTTTCAAAATTTGTTCTCCTTACAAAAAAGCTCCTTGAAAAAAGGAGCTTTTTTTTTGCCTATAATATTTAACTCTAAGAAACCCTACATATTAAAAATAATGATAATTATTTACTCTTATTTACTTCTTGTTAAAACATAATTAATATCACAAATATATAATTCAAAAAAATATATATAAAGGTAATAAAATTATGAATTTCAAATACTCTAAACAACTTTTCCTCGTGGGAATAATTTCTATGTTATTATCTTGCAATTCTTTAGGTTTACCAGCACAAAAAACACAGATAGAAAAAAATGAAGAAATCAATAATAGTCCAATAACAAGTACAAGTTCTCAATACCCTATAGTAGATACAAACCAAGAAAAATGTTTTGATGTAAGTGGAGTGCAGATTTCATGTATGCAAACAGGACAAGATGCACAGTATAAAACTCTAAGTCCTTCTTTTTCAGATAATAATGACGGAACGGTAAGTGATCATATTACAAAATTAGTATGGCAACAAACAGCAGATATAAATGGTGATGGGAAAGTTAATTATGATGATAAAATGAGTCAAAGTGATGCAATATCATATTGCGAGAATTTAACTCTTGCCAAAAAATCTGATTGGAGACTTCCAGATATTAAATCTATATATTCATTAATTGATTTTAATGGTAAGGATATAAGTGCTTATGATGAAGAAGATAGTAAATTAACACCATTTATTAATAATTATGTCTTTGGTTTTGGATATGGAGATAGAAGTAAAAAAGAAAGACTTATAGATGCTCAGTGGGCAACATCAACAAAATATGTATCTAATACAATGAATGGTAACAATACAATGTTTGGGGTTAATTTTGCAGATGGAAGAATAAAAGGCTATCCACTTACGGCAAGGGGTAAAGATAAAAAGTTTTATGTTCAATGTGTTCGTGGAAATGAAAATTATGGGAAAAACAATTTTATAGATCATAAAGATGGAACAATCACAGATCTTGCAACAAATCTTATGTGGCAAAAAAATGATAATGGTCTTGGTGTAAAGTGGAGCGATGCATTAGAGTATTGTGAAAACTCTAGAGAAGCAGGATATAGCAATTGGAAACTACCAGATGCAAAAGAGCTTCAAAGTATAGTAGATTATACACGTTCACCAGATACAAGTAATTCTGCTGCTATTAATTCAGTTTTTAATGCAACTCCTATAATAAATGAAAATAAACAAAAAGATTTTGCTTTTTATTGGAGTAGTACTAGCCATGAAAATATGTCAAATGCTAGAAATGCTGTATATATAAGTTTTGGGAGAGCATTAGGATATTTTCATGGTTTTTATTTAGATGTTCATGGAGCAGGTGCTCAAAGAAGTGCTCCTAAAGATATATCACAAATAAATGTAAAGCAAAATGGTTTTAAAGTTGTAAATGGTGCAATCATTCGTGGACCACAAGGAGATGTTATTAGGGGCTTAAATTTTGCAAGATGTGTTAGAAATATAAAATAAAAAGAGTTAAAAAGTGAATTTTGGCTTTTTTATTATTTTATAGCCAAATTTATTATTATATAATTGGTAAAAAAGTGATATGATTACAGTGTAATGATTCTTTTTATCAAGGAGAAGGTTTTGTTTAAATATTATAAAATATTCCTTGCCTCTATCTTTTATGTAATAAGTATATTTTTTTACAATTATTCTTCATATATGGACTATAAACAAAAAGAAATAGAAGTTGTAGATGACAAATTAAAAATTGGTGCTTATACTGTATATAATATATTAGGTGAAGATTTTTTTAAAAAAGCAATAAATAAAGATTCAATTTCCCAAGAAGAAGATTGGGAAAATATAAACAAATTATCATATTATAACAATCATGCAAACTTAGCTTTTATCTATTCATCAATTAAAAAAGATAATAAAGTGTATCTAACTTCTTCAAGTGCTTCAAAAGAAGAATTAGAAGAAAAAAGTGAATTACACTATTTTCACCATTATGAAGATGCGGGAGAATCACTTGTTAATTCTTTTGAATCAAAAGAAATTCTTTATGATAATTATACTGATAAATGGAGTTCTTTTAGAGCTGTACATATTCCAATGACATTAGAAAATTCACAGGTTATTGTAATATCTGCTGAGGTTTCAATGGAAGTTTTTAACAAAATTATCGATGATATAAAATATAAATATCTTGAAGAAACACTATTATATCTTCTACTAACTCTTCCAATAATATTTACAACATATTTATCTATAAAAGAAAAAACTTTAGAAAATATTATGATGGAACATGAAGTTATGAGGTCAGAGAAAATGGCTGCATTAGGTGAAATGATTGCAAATATAGCCCATCAATGGAGACAGCCTTTATCTGTTATTTCTACAGGTGTCACAGGAATGAAAATACAAAAAGAATATGGAATTTTAAATGATGAAGAATTTGATAAAACTTGTCAAGCAATAAATGACAATGCTCAATATTTATCAAAAACAATAGATCATTTTAGTGATTTTATAAAAGGTGAACGAAATAAAGTTGTATTTGATATAGCAGATAATATAAATAACTTTTTAACTTTGGTTCAAGGTTCTATTAAAATTCATAATATAAATATAGTTTTAGATCTTGAAGAAAATATCAAGATTAATAATTATCCAAACGAACTTTTGCAGTGTTTATTCAATATTTTTAATAATGCAAAAGATGCATTAATAGAAAAAAAAGTTGAGAATAAATATGTTTTTATTTCTTCTAAAATTAAAAAAAATCATGTAATTATTAAAATAAAAGACAATGCCCATGGAATAGCAAATAGTGTTTTACCTCATATATTTGAACCTTATTTTACAACAAAAGATAAAAGTAAAGGTACAGGATTAGGTTTAAATATTACATATAATCTAGTAACAAAAGGTATGGATGGTTCAATGGAAGCTTATAATGTTTCTTTTACTTATAATAAAAATGAATATGCAGGTGCGGAGTTCAGAATAGAATTACCATATGAATAAAATACTATAACACTATTTATTATGAGAGGGCTTTTTCTTTAGCTTTTATCATATTTAAATTATAAATAATTTGCCAAGATGATTTATGTTATTATCTAATATTAATAAAACAAAATACAGTAAAATCTAGGATTATATTATATATGGAAACACTAAAAGAACTGAAATCTGGCAAATTAAAAAACTCAACACATATCAAAATAGCATGTAGTCTTGATATCTTTCCTTCTGAATTATATACCTTAGAAGATAGCTTGGAAGTTTTGGATTTAACTGATAATAATCTATCTTCTTTGCCAGATGATTTTTATAGATTTAAAAAACTAAAAAGACTTTTTTTATCAAATAATCAATTTAATCATGTTCCAAAAGTATTAGCTAAACTTCCTGTTTTATCAATGATTGGAATAAGAAATAATCATATTGAAATATTTGAAGAAAATTCATTACCTCTTAGTACAAGATGGTTAATATTAACTGA
The DNA here is from genome assembly GCF_013177675.1 of Arcobacter acticola. Classification (NCBI taxonomy): domain Bacteria; kingdom Pseudomonadati; phylum Campylobacterota; class Epsilonproteobacteria; order Campylobacterales; family Arcobacteraceae; genus Arcobacter; species Arcobacter acticola. Next base: position 2,753,446 of record NZ_CP042652.1, on the reverse strand, counting down.
TAACAATTTGCAAGCTATACCTGAGTCTATTGGTGATTTATCTTTACTTCAAAAATTTATGATTTCAGGAAATCAATTAACGTTTTTACCTTCTAGTATTAGTAATTGTAAAAATTTAGAACTTTTAAGAATTTCTGCAAATAAACTTAGCTCTTTCCCTAATATTTTACTTTCATTACCAAAACTTTCATGGCTTGCATATAGTGGAAACCCTTTTTGTAAAAAACATCCAAACTCTAATACAAAATTGCAAATAATTTCATGGAATGAATTAGAAATAAAAGAACTATTAGGGGAGGGTGCTTCTGGGAATATTTATAAAGCAATATATGAAAATAAAGAAGTTGCTATAAAAGTATTTAAAGGAGATATGACATCAGATGGTTTACCCCAAGAAGAAATGGATATAAATATCTCTATGGGTGTACATGAAAATCTTATTGATGTTTTAGCTCAAGTAGTAAATCATCCCCAAAATAAAGATGTATTGATGTTAGAACTAATTCCATCTTCTTTTTCAAACTTAGGATTGCCTCCTAGTTTTGAGACTTGTACAAGGGATGTTTATAAAGAAAACTTTAAACTCTCACTTCAATCTTGTTTAAAAATTCTAAAAGGAATGGCAAATGCTGCTGTTCATATGCATGAACGAAATATAATGCATGGTGATTTTTATGCACATAATATTATGATAGATAAAAATGATAATAGTATTTTAGGTGATTTTGGTGGAGCATCATATTATGAAGCAGAAGATTTGCAAATGCATAACGCCTTAGAACATTTAGAAGTAAGAGCTTTTGGATGTTTGATTGAAGATTTATTGGTTTTATCAAAGGAAGATAATAAAAGTGAAAAAATAAAAGATGCTTTATTGAAATTACAAATATCATGTTTAAGTGAAATCCCTAATAAAAGACCCTTATTTAAAGAGATATTAGAGCGATTAGATGAAATTGTATCTTAAGTTAATTATTTATTAACTATTGATTATAGTTTAGTTAATGCTCGGATATTATACTGTCTATATAACTTAAGAGGAAATGCGAATCTTCTTAAAAAGTTTAAAAGCCGCGAACCTTTAAACTTAGATTATAAATTTTGTTCTCCTTAGAAAAAAAGCTTCTTGTAAAAGAAGCTTTTTTTTTGCCTGATATAATTTATTCTTATATAACAAATTCTTTATTTGTTAAACAATATTTTATTTACTAAGTGTTAATATGTTTATATATTAATGTAAAGGATTATATTTGAGATTATTAATTTTATTAATAATAACACTTAAGGGCACCTCTAAAAATTAGTCAATATTCATAAAAATTGAAAATATTCATAAAATCACTGATGATGTATACTTTGCAATAAAGCGACAAAACCCTTTATGTAAGGCTTTTTGTAGGACTTTTTAGCTAAAATATCTATATAAATATAGGTACAAAGGTTAAAAAATGGCAGGACTATTTGACTACGAATTTCAATTGGAAAAAATCAATAAACATCAACCACCGCTACAAAAACTAAACAAGATTATTGATTGGGAGATGTTTAGAGAAACAATTGAATCAGCTTTAGAAAAAGAGGATAGAAAGTCAAATGCAGGAAGAAAGCCATACGATAAATTGCTAATGTTTAAAATTTTAATACTTCAACGATATTATAATCTTTCAGATGAACAAACAGAATTTCAGATCAAAGATAGATTATCATTTTTAGATTTTTTAGGATTGCAAATCGGTGATGATGTACCAGATGAAAAGACTATATGGTTGTTTAAAGAGCAACTAAAAGAGAAAGGTTTATCCAAAAAATTATTTGAACTATTTACCTCTAAACTTATCTCAAATGGAATAGTTGCCAAAGAGGGGACAATCGTTGATGCTTCATTTGTAAATGTACCCAAACAAAGAAATACAAGAGATGAAAATAAACAAATCAAAGAGGATAAAATGCCACAAAGCTTTGAAGACAATCCAAATAAAAAAGCTCAAAAAGATTGTGATGCAAGATGGACAACAAAAGGAGGTCAAAGAGAATATGGATATAAAGATCATGTAGCCTCAGATCAGAAAACTAAAATTATCACTAAATATGAAGTGACGCCAGCTTCAACCCATGATTCACAAGTGGTTAAAGATTTGATAGATGGAGATGATAATACCCTCTATGCTGATAGTGCTTATAAATCTGAAGAGACTGAGCAATATCTCGAAAGTAAAAATGTGAAATCAAAAGTTATCAAAAGAGCCTACAGAAACAAACCCTTAACCAATGCCCAGCATAAAGAAAATTATAAACACTCTAAAACAAGAGTAAGAGTTGAACATATATTTGGAACACTTACAACTCAAATGCATAATGCACTTAATCTTCTCTCAATTGGAATAGATAGGATAAAGTCCACAATAGGACTTACGAACCTTACCTACAACTTAGTCAGATACGAACAGATGGTTAGATTACAAAAGGTAAAATTGATATGAAAAGAGTTGGGAAATGGATGAAATATCCAAAATATTAGGGTGATTTCCACAAAATTCTTAGTAAAGTTCAGTTAGAATTGGGCTGAGATTTTTTAAAAATCAAAAAAAGTAAAAGTTGGGAGCTTTAAAAGGTATTTTTAGAGGTTCCCTTAATATATTTGCGCAAGAACTAGGAAGTTATATTGGGCCTACGCTATCTCAATTAAATTATCTTAGCAATAAAAAAGAACTAAAATTATGTATTGGCCCTGATTCTATGCCCTTTGAAGATTTTGGAGAAAATGGCGAATATATTGGACTTACATCAGACTATTATAAAATATTTTCTAAAAATCTAAATATCCCAATCAATGTTGTACCTGTTAAAACATGGAAAGAATCTATAGACTTAGCAAAAGATAGAACATGCGATATTATATCAGCTATGCAGACAGAAGAAAGAAAACAATATCTAAATTTTACAAGCCCTTATTTAAAAACACCTGTTGTAATTGCTACAAATAATGATAAACCTTTTATTTCAGATTTTAAAGATTTAACAAATGAAAAAATAGGTGTACCTAAAAGTTATGCTTATGTTGAAGAACTAAAAAAAATCTATCCTAATATAAATTATGTTGAAGTACCAACAATAAAAGATGGTTTAAAAAAAGTTATAGATGGTGAATTATATGGACAAGTAGGAACCTTAGCTAGTATTGGATATTTTTTTATCACAGATTTTATAGGTTCTCTTAAAATTGCAGGGAAAACAGATAAAGTAAATTTAGAATTAGGAATAGGAGTTAGAAATGATGACCCTATACTTTTTGATATCTTACAAAATCAAGTAGAAAATATTGATGAATCTTTTCATAACAAAGTACTGAACAACTGGATAAATATTAAATATAATACTTCTATTGATTATACTTTAGTTTATCAAATCCTATTTCTAGTATTTATTTTGGCATGTTTTTTTATATATAAACAATTCTATTTAAGAAATATGAATAAAAAACTAGCAGAAGAAGTTAATAAAAAAACTAAATTACTTGTTGACTCTAATAAGAAGTTAAAGATAAATGAACAGATTTTAAAACAATATAATAAAGACTTAGAAATAAAAATAAAAGAGGAAGTTGATAAAAATATAAAAATACGAAAACAACTTTTTACTGCAGAAAAAATCTCATCAATGATAGAAATGATAAATAATATATCTCATCAATGGAGACAGCCTCTTTCTATAATATCAATTATATCAAGTGGAATGCTATTAAAAAAGGAGTATGGTTTACTAGATGATAAAGAGTTTAGAGATAATTGTATTATGATAGATAATAATGTTCAATTTATTTCTAAAACAATTGATAATTTCAGAAACTTTATTGATAATGATAATAATAAAAAAGTATTTGATTTAGAAAATGCAATAGAGGATTTCTTAAATTTAGTTAGTGCATTAATTACAAATGATCATATAAACATAATATTAAATTTAGAAAAAGATATAAAAATCAATGGATATGAAAATGAGTTAATTCAATGTTTCATTAATATTTTTAATAATGCAAGAACAGCTTTAAATGAAAGAAAAATAGAAGAAAAACTTATATTCATAACAACTTCAATTGAAGATAATAAAGTAATTATAACAATAAAAGATAATGCACAAGGAATAAGTGAAGAAATTATGAATAAATTGTTTGAACCATATATTACAACTAAACATCAATCCCAAGGAATAGGTTTAGGTCTTTATATTACTTATAATTTAATAGTTGATAAAATGAAAGGAGCAATTGATATAATTAATACAGTTTTTACTTATAATAACAAAAAATATAACGGGGTAGAAGTTACTATTACTTTACCTGTAGAAACACAAACAATTCACAATAACGCACCTATTGAGCTTTAAAATATAGATAATAAAGCAGTTTTTAGAGTTTAATGCTAAAATAGTATATATTAAAAAAAGTTATAAAAGTACTTATTTTTCTAACTTAAGATACAATGCAAAACTCATTTAAAAATAATGGAGAAATTAATATAGAAAATTTTTTAAATATAAAAAATATTGCCATAGCTTTATTATTATCAACTGTTTATGTGTTACTTGGTATCTTAAGTATGAAATATGTAACCATGTCTTCTGGTATCGCAATAGCTTGGCTTCCAAACTCTTTACTTCTTGCATTTTTTTTACTAAAAGATATTAAGCAATGGAAATATTACATTCCATTTTTTGTGATGGCAGAAATAGTAGCTGATTATTCAACATTTACTATTATTCAGGCCTTACAATTTGCTTTTATAAATATTTTTGAAACAACTTTAGCTGCATTTTTAATAAAGAAATTTTCTGGAAATCAGAAAGTAAATTTTACTAATACGAAATATGTAATAATGTTTTTCTTTATAGGATTAAATATTATGCCAGCAATTGGTGCTCTTTTTGGGGCACTTGTATATTCTACTAGAATAGACGAACATACAACTTTTTTTGAATTTTGGCGACTTTGGTATTTTGGAGATGCCGTTGGAATTTTATTATTAACTCCAATAATGGTTATATTAAAAGAAAATTATGAATCTTTAAAAAAATATGATTTTAATATTTTAAATATATTTGTAATAGTTTTTGCTTTATATTTATCCATAGAGTTATTTTCTACAAGTAATATAAATCTTTCATTACCCGCAACACCATTTATTTTTATTTTAGCACTTGTTTGGATTATCTATAAACAGGGAATTTTACCAGCGTTAATTCTTTCACTTTTGATTTCAGGGACAGCTATATATTATACTGTAGGAGGAATAGGACCTTTTTCAATATTTTTAGAAAAAGAGACTACTATATATTTACAAGAGTTTATATTTTTACTTTTTATTATTACAATTTTCGTTGGTGCTCTTCACAAAGAGATAGATGATTCTAAAGAAGAACTCAAAAAATTAAACAAAACCCTTGAAAATAAAGTTGAAGAAAAAACAAAATCATTAGTTGAAGCAAATGAAAAGTTAATTCAATTAGCATCAAAAGATACTTTAACAAATATTTATAATAGAAGAATGATTGATGAATATATTTCACAAGAAACTACAAAATCAAAAAGACATAAAAGTGATTTCTCTTTAATGATATTAGATATAGATTATTTTAAAGAAACAAATGATAAATATGGGCATCAAGTAGGAGATGAGATACTAATACAAATATGTAATATTATCTCCAATAATATTAGAGAATCAGATATTTTTGGAAGATGGGGTGGTGAAGAATTTATTCTTTTACTTCCTCAAACAAATTTAGATAATGCATATATAGTGGCTGAAAATCTAAGAAATAAAATAGAAAATCATTCTTTTGAGAAAGTTGGACAAAAGACTATAAGTATAGGAATTTCCCAGTTTGATAATATTGAAGATACTAAACAATTTATAAAAAGAGCAGATGATGCTATGTATAAAGCCAAAAATAGTGGAAGAAATAAAGTTTTAGTTTCAGAATAAATAAAATGTGTATTGAATTTGGCAGTGTAAAAATCACATTCTAAATTCTAGAATGTGATTTCTCATATGATAAGATTTATAATAAAGAGTTTAGTTTATCTGTAAGAGTTTGCTTGTTTGCCGAACTACCAATCATTTCCTGACTTCATCACTTTTGAAAAAGAGCATAAAACAATATCTAATAAACCCCATGGTTAAGGTATTTTAATTTTTAAGTTGGGTGACCCACGATATAATATTGTATGTTTATTCGTAAAAAAAGAAATGCAAGTGGTAGTATAAGTGTTCAAATAATAGAAAAAATTGGAAGAAATAATAAAGTAGTGCAAACTATTGGTTCATCTAAAGATGAAATAGAAATAGAACTTTTATATGAAGAGGGATTAAAACTTATTCCACAACTCACCAAACAACCTATATTAAATTTATTTCCAAATGATAATAGTGAAAATATAATAGATACCTTTGTAAAAAATCTATCAACAAATAGTATTGTTTGTATTGGCCCAGAACTTATTATCGCAAGATTGTTTGATTATATTGGATTTAGTAAAATTATTGATGATGAACTTTTAAAACATTTAGTTGTAACAAGACTTATTAATCCAGGAAGTAAATTAAAAGTTATTGAGTATCTTAAACGATATAGAAATATAGATATTGATATTATGAAGATATATCGCTTTATGGATAAGTTTAATGTTGTATATAAAGAGGAGATTGAACAAGTAGCCTTTGAACATACAAAAAAAATATTAGGTGAAATTACTGTTTTATTTTATGATGTTACAACACTTTACTTTGAGAGTGAAGATGAGGATGATTTAAGAAGAATTGGATTTAGTAAAGATGGTAAATTTCAATCTCCACAAATAATGCTTGGACTTTTAGTGGGAGAAAAAGGTTATCCAATAGGCTATGATATTTATGAGGGGAATAGCTATGAAGGAAATACTTTTATACCAATACTTCAAAAGTTTGAAAAGAAATTTAATTTAGAAAAACCAATTGTAATAGCTGATTCAGGATTGTTATCTAAAAATAATATAGAACAACTAAAAACTCATAACTATAAATATATCTTAGGTGCAAGAATCAAAAATGAAAATCATATTACAAAAAGTAAAATATTATCTTTAAATCTTGATGTAAATAATGCTATTGCAACCGTTGCAAAAGGTGATGATACACTTGTGTTGTCATATACAGATAAAAGAGCAAAAAAAGATAAATATAATAGAGAAAAAGGTTTAAAAAGATTAGAAAAGAAAATCAAATCAGGAAGACTTACAAAAGATCAAATCAATAGTAGAGGATATAATAAATATTTACATCTTAAAAATGAAATTGAAGTAGTAATTGATTATGATAAATTTAATGAAGATGCACTTTGGGATGGTCTTAAAGGTTATATCACAAATACAACACTCAGTCCATCTGAAGTGATTGAAAACTACTCAAATCTGTGGCATATAGAAAGAGCCTTTAGAATTTCTAAAACAGATTTAAAAATAAGACCAATTCATCATTATCTAAGACATAGAATAGAAGCTCATATCTCAATATCATTTATTGCATATACAGTTTATAAAGAACTTGAAAGAATTATTAAACTTCATGATAAGAATTTGTCAGTGCAAATAGCCCTCGAAGAGATAAAAACAATCTATGGATTAGAATATATAAACCCACTTACACATAAGAAAAAATTTGAAGTGTTGCAACTTAATGAAATACAACTAAAAATTCAAAATATTATTGATATTCATATTGGGTGCCTCGAATGATGAAGTCAGGGAATTTATTCTTTTACTTCCTCAAACAAATTTAGATAATGCATATATAGTGGCTGAAAATCTAAGAAATAAAATAGAAAATCATTCTTTTGAGAAAGTTGGACAAAAGACTATAAGTATAGGAATTTCCCAGTTTGATAATATTGAAGATACTAAACAATTTATAAAAAGAGCAGATGATGCTATGTATAAAGCCAAAAATAGTGGAAGAAATAAAGTTTTAGTTTCAGAATAAATAAAATGTGTATTGAATTTGGCAGTGTAAAAATCACATTCTAAATTCTAGAATGTGATTTCTCATATGATAAGATTTATAATAAAGAGTTTAGTTTATCTGTAAGAGTTTGCTTGTTTGCCGAACTACCAATCATTTGATCTACTATTTCTCCATCTTTTAAGAAAATAAGAGTGGGTATTGATCTTACACCGTATTTAACTGTTAAATCTTGTTGATCATCTGAATTTACTTTACAAATTTTTGCTTTTCCATCAAAATCTATTGCTAGTTGATCAATTACAGGTGATAACATTCTACAAGGTCCACACCAAGTAGCCCAAAAATCTAGTAATACTACACCACTTTTTATTACTTCATCAATATTTTCTGTTGTTACTTCTATATATTTACTCATATTATAATTTTCCTTCGTTTTTACCTAAGTACTCAGCAACACCAGCAGTAGAAGCTTTCATTCCTTCGTCACCTTTTACCCAACCAGCTGGACATACTTCTCCATGCTCATTTGTAAAAATCATTGTATCTACCATTCTAATCATTTCATCAATATTTCTTCCTAGTGGTAAGTCATTGATTACTGCATTTCTTACTGTTCCATCTGAATCTATTAAAAATGATCCTCTTAATGCTACTGATTCACCAAACAATACATCATAATCTCTTGAAATTGATTTTGAAAGGTCAGCTACTAATGGGAATTTAACTCTTCCAATTCCACCATTTTCAACAGGAGTTTCTCTCCATGCAAAGTGAGAGAATTGAGAATCTACTGAACAACCTATTACTGATACACCTCTTGATGTAAAATCTTCAATTCTTTTTGAGAATGCAATGATTTCTGATGGACAAACAAAAGTGAAATCTAATGGATAGAAAAATAATACTGCACCTTTTTCCCCAATGTTTTCATATAAGTTAAAATTTTCTACAATTTGACCATCTGCAAGTACAGCTGTTGCTGTAAAATCTGGAGCTTTTTTAGTTACTAACATATTTAAATCCTTTTTATTTTTTATTAATTTTTCGTTTTGTGATGAAAGTATAATGTATATATTATTAAAGCTTACTTAATAAAATATATCAAAAGATAAAATTTATCGTTTAATTTTATATTCAATGCAGAATGAAAAATTTATAAATTAAAATCTAATACTTTTAATTTAATAAAGAAAATCAATATTTTAATAAGATAGTAGTTATAATTTCTTAGGCGTATTAATAATAAAAGTATGAACCTTATTTATACTTTATTATAATAAAATAATTAAAGACAATTAAATACCAAACTATATTAGGATATTTAAATGAAAAATAGAAAATATAAATCAAAAAGGTTTTTACTACCAATTCTTTCATTAGTACTTATATCTATTGTATCCATAGCTTCTATAAGTTCTTATATTACAATTAAAATATTCAAATCCCATATGGAAGAACAAATTGAAAAAACTAAAATAAGTTATACCCAAGATCAAAAAAATAAAGTGCACCAAGAAGTAGATTTTGTAAAAGAAACAATAGATTTCCAAATAGCAGATGCAGAAAATATCCTAAAAGCTAATTTAAAAGATAAGATAAATATTGCTATAAATGTAGCAAACTCTATTTATGATACATATAAAGATATTAACAGTAAAGAAGAGATAAAAGAAAAAATAGCAAAAACACTTTCACTAATTAAATTTGATGATGGTCTTGGCTATTACTTTATTTATGATAGTAAAACTAATGTTATGCTTGAACATCCTTTATCCGAACTTATTGGAAATGATATGACAACTTTTATAAATAATAGTGGTCAGAATCTTATTGAATTATTTACATCTGAACTTGAAAAGAATGAAATAGCTTATTCTAAAACTTATTTTGCCAAACCTAATGACAAAGAAAAAGAATTTCCTAAAATTACTTGCGTAACAAAATTTGAACCCCTAAATTTGGTGTTTGGTATTGGAGAATATCTTGATATTATAGAAAAACAAAGTAAAGAATATATAATAAATAGATTTTCAAAAACAAAATATTATGAAAAAGATAAATACATAGCTATTCTTGAAGTCCACGATTTAAAAGGTGGAGATGATTTTGCTACAGTATTATTAAACTCAAATAAACCTGAATTAATAGGGAATAAAACTTCTGATAAAGATTTGGATATTAAAGGGAATATGTATAAAAAAGATTACTTAACTTTAATAAAAGAAAAAGGAGAAGGTTTTACTGAGTATTGGTATAAAAAACCATCTACAAATCAGCCTGAATTAAAAATATCATATATATATTTCCAAAAAGATTGGAATTGGATAATTTTAAGTGGTTTTTATTATGATGATTTGGAAAAACAGATTTTATCTATGAAAGAATCAATCTCATCTTACACAAATCATACAATAAAAGAAACACTTTTTTGGGTTGGATTACTGTCTCTTTTTGCTATTTTAGTAGCAATAATTGTATCTTTGAAAATTGATAAAACAATAAAAGAATATACAAATGCAATAGTTGTTTATGAAGATAATAAAAGAAAACAAGAACATTTACTCATACAACAAAGTAAAATAGCAGCAATGGGTGAGATGATATTGAATATAGCTCATCAATGGAGACAGCCCTTATCTACAATTTCAACAGCAGCTACAGGAACAAAATTACAAAAAGAAATGAATTGTTTGAGTGATGAACAATTGAATACAGCTTTAACAACTATAAATGATTCAAGTCAACATTTATCTAAAATAATTGATGATTTTGGAGAGTTTTTTAATTCAAGTAACAATAGAATGAGTGAATATAATATTAATGATATTTTAGACAAAACATTAGAAATCATAAAAGCACAGTTCATAGATAAAAATATTGAATTAGTTAAGAATATAGAAGAATTTAAATTATTATCAATAGAAAATGAACTTATTCAAGTGTTAGTTAATATTTTAAATAATGCAGCTGATGCTTTAACTTTAAATAAAAATGAAAGAAAATTGATTTTTATAGAGGCTTATCAAAAAAAAAATCATTCATATATAAATATAAAAGATAATGCAGGTGGAATTCCTGAAAATATAATTGATAGAATTTTTGAGCCATATTTCACAACAAAACACCAAGCTCAAGGTACAGGAATTGGATTATATATGAGTGAAGAGATTGTTAAAAATCATTTAAATGGAACACTTAGTGCAGAAAATGATACTTATGAATATGAGGGTATTTCTTATGTTGGTGCAAAATTTATTATTAAAATAAATTAGATATTGATAAACTCCTAAAATCAAACAGCTACTTTGGAATTTTGATTTCATTGCTTATTATGTTAAACTTTATAATATAAATTTAATTAAAAGGAGCATTATGCAAGATATATCAAATGAAAAATTTGTATTGAGAATAATTAAATATGCTCCTTTAATATTTATATTAATCGCTTCAATTTTAACTACAGCTTACATCTCTTTAGATTATATTAATACTTTAAAAAAAGAAAAAGAAAAAATAGAGAATGAATATATAAAGTTAAATAAAGAGTTAATCAAAAGTGACATAAACAATATATACAACTATATAAATAATAAAAATGCTCAATCTAATGAGCTTTTAAAACAAAAACTAAAAAAAGAGATAAATACTGCTCACGATATTATGACTTCTATATATGATAAGTATAAAAATGAAAGAACAAAAGAAGAAATAATTGAAATAATGAAAACAGCCTTAGAGAATGTAAGATTTAACGATGGAAGAGGTTATTTTTCAATTCATACAATGGAAGGAGTAAATGTTTTTCATCCAATATATAAAGAGTTTGAAGGAACTTTAGTATTAAATAGAAAAGACATTTATGGAGATTATCCTGTAAGAGAGGCTATTTCTATTGCAAAAGCAAAAACAGAAGGTTTTCTTTCTTGGTATTATTATAAGTTAAAAGATAAATCGAAAGAGTTAAAAAAACTTGGTATTGTAAAGGAATTTAAACCATATAACTTTATTATTACCACTGCAGAATTCGAAGAAGATTTTGAAAATCTAGTAAAAAATCAAATTATAGATTATATAAAAGTTCTAAATGATGGTGGAAGTAATCATATTTTTATAATAGATAAAAATGCAGATTTTTTACTAACTAAAACAAAATTTGTTAATGTAAGTGATATTGATAAAGAAAATATATTTGTTAAATCATATAACGATTTTATAAATTCTAATGATAAAGATAAATATTCACAATATGAATATACAAGTATAGATGAACGTATAAGTAAGTCAGCAAAAATTTCATATCTAAGAAAAGTAGAAATCTATGATTGGATAATAGGAACAGGTTTTAACTTAGATAATCTAAGTTTAAAAATAAAAGAAAAACAAAAAGAATTAGAAAAAGATTATGATGAACATATGTATGTTGCAATTATAATTGCAACTTCTATGACTTTTTTATTTTTAATATCTTCAATGCTTGTTTCAAGATTATTACAAAAGAAATTTTTACTACATAAAAAAGATTTAGAAAAACAAATCATTGAAAATAAAAAACAAAAAGAGACTTTAATAAGAGCACAAGAAGTAGCGCATATTGGTGATTGGAAATTAGACTTACAAACAAATGAAGTTTTTTGGTCAGATGAAATTATTCGTATATTCGGTTTTGAAAAATATGATAAGAATATGTTTGGATTTGAACTTCTAAAAGACATAATAGTTCCTGAAGATATATCTGCTTTGGAAGATGTAATAAGAAACTGCATAAATAAAGGAATAGAATATAAAATTATTTATAGAATAAAAAGAGCAAATAATGAAATTCGTTGGATTGATTGTAGAGGAAAATTGGATGAAGATAAATTATCTATTATTGGAATAATACAAGATATAACTGAAAGTAAAAATCTTGAAATAGAAAAACAACAAAAAGATGAGTTATTATATCAACAAAGTAAAATGGCAGCAATGGGTGAAATGATAGGAAATATCGCCCACCAATGGAGACAACCACTTTCTACTATTTCAACAGCGTCAACAGGAACAAAATTACAAAAAGAGATGAATTGTTTGAGTGATGAAGATTTATTCTCAGCTTTAACTTCTATAAATAATTCAGCTCAATATTTATCTAAAACAATTGATGATTTTAGAGATTTCTTTAATCCAAGCAATAATAAAATTACTGAATTTAATATCAAAGATACTATTTTAAAAACCTTAAATCTAGTAAAAGCACAATTTGTTTCAAAAGAAATAGAGATTATTCAAGATATACAAGAATATAAAATAAGGACGATAGAAAATGAGTTAATTCAAGTATTGGTAAATATATTAAATAATGCAAGAGATGCATTAGATCTTGCAGAAAATCAAAGAAGATTAATTTTTATAAATGCATATTCAAAAGACAATACTTTGCATTTGGAAATACAAGATAATGCACAAGGAATACCAGAAGATATAATAGATAGAATATTTGAACCATATTTTACAACAAAACATCAATCTCAAGGTACAGGAATTGGGTTATATATGAGTAAAGAGATAGTAGAAAAACATTTAAATGGAAAACTAATTGTATCAAATAAAGAGTATGTATTTGATGGAATATCCTATGTGGGCGCTTGCTTTACAATTGGAATTATGGATGATTTTATTTAAATATACTTTTTGTAGGAATTTATAAAAGTTTCAATTAGGCTTATTTAAATCCGCTCATAATAGCTTTATTCTAAATTTATTTTTATCACAATTTCTCTACAATTATTTTGCTATTATTCCACATTGTTTTTTCGAAACAAAAACTATTTATATTAAAAGGATCTAATCCATGAAAAAAGTTTTATTAGGAACAGCTGTATTATTAGCATTATTAACAGGTTGTTCAGATGAAAAAAAAGCACCTGAAGATGTACAAACATCTACTCAAGAAGTGAAAAAAGATGAGACAGCTATCGTAACACCATCTAACGAAGAAATCGAAAAAGAAGATGCAATGCCAGTTCTTTTAAATCCATCTGATGAAGAAATGGACAAAGAAGAATTAGCACCAAAAGAGGGTGAAGAAGAACTTCCTGTTCAAGATGAAGAACCTGTTGAACAAGAGCAAGGTAAATAGTTTTAAATTTCTATCTATAAATTCCGTGATAGTTTAATCTATTACGGAATATTCTTATCTAGTAAAAATCAATTATAATAAAGAATTAATTAACTGTTAAATTATCTAATTTATTTTCTCTAACAGAGTGATAAAACGCAATAGCAATTGGAATAATAGCAAAAGCAATAATTAAGCCATGAGGTAAATGCATAAATATTTGGATAATCATACTTATTGCTAAAAATCCTACAGACCACATTGCCCCATGTTCTAAATATTTGTATTCAGAAACAGTTCCTCTATCTACCATTAAAATAGTAAGATTTCTAACTGCAAATGCTCCTGCTCCTAAACCTAACATAATAATAACGATATTTTGACTAACAGCAAAAGCTCCTAAAACACCATCAAAAGAGAAAGACATATCAATAAGTTCTAAATAAACAAATGAAGCGAATCCACCTTTTGCCAGTTTAGTATTTACAACGTTTTCTATTTTTTCTCTTTCAATTTCCATACTATTTGACTCATGTTTACTACCATCATCTTCTAAAATACCTCTTAGAAATTCAATACAAAGAAATAGTAAAATACCATAAACCATAGGTAAAATAATGTCACCTTTATCAATCTTTTTTACAACATCTGCAATTAAAATTTCAGATGGAGCATAAAAACCAATAAGTGCAACGGTTAATATTGCAATTAATATTTTTAAATCACCAATGCTTGACCATCTTGAAGCATATTTCTCAATGATTGCAATCCAATGAACATCTTTCTTTTCATTAAATAAAAATGATAAAAATATCATTAATAAAAATATTCCACCAAAAGCCATAACTATATGATGTGAAGCTGAAATAATTTTTTCATATTCACTTGGATTGTTTATTGCTAGGGTAAATGATTCAACAAAACTTAAATCAGTTGTTGCGAAAACTATTAAAATTGGTAAAATTAATCTTACTCCGAATACTGCTATTAACATACCCCATGTAAGAAATCTTCTTCTCCAAACTGGAGACATATTAACTAAAATAAGAGCATTAACAACTGCATTATCAAATGATAAAGCTAATTCTAAAATTGTAAGAGTTGTCCCTTGAACAATACCTAATACACCCATATAAAAAAACTCTATTATTAAAGAGACTCCAAAAAATAAAAAGAAAGTATTAAAATAACTTAATGTTGATTTTTGCTTAATTAGTTCTGTCATGAATTTATCCTTTACTTTTTAAATAAAAGCGAATATTAGCGACTATAAACTAAATAAGTGATTTATAAAAAAACTCCATTTATAAAATAAAATCTAATCACATAAAAACTACAAATAAATACAAAAATAGTATTAAAAATCAAAGAATATTTATAAGTATAATTTAGATCTTCGTTAATAAATACTTTTAAGATATAAGATGCAACTCCAAAAAATGTACCCAAAAAAAGTGTTGACCAAATAAAATATCCTATAAAGTGATACTCCTTTTGTAACATACAAAAAGGGCACTGGTGAGTTGGAAGCTCATATACATACGTTGAAAAAAAGTAAGTAACCGCATAATAGCCAATATATAAAAACAGAAAATTTACAATAAGATTTAATAAAGCCTGTTTTTGAATATTTATAAAAATTATAAGTAAATATAAAAGATAAAATATGATTAAAAGTAAAGAAATACTTAAGTCAAATGGTATTTTTGTTCCTACATTATTTACTCCAAATATAGTAGAACAACACATTACCGGTTCAGTTGTAGGAATTCCATTTAAAAAAAGAAAATCTAGGATAGTTTCAATAGTGCAAAGGGTAAAAATAAAAGTGTAAAATAGATACTTCTTTTTTGTAAAAGGATATGTTTTTGCTTTTAAATCCAAAGAATTAATTATTAACCAAACACCAATAAAAAATAAAATTAGAATTTTAAGGCTTAAGTTTATCTGTCCAAATTCATTCGCTCCAACAATTCCAGCAGCACACATAGCTCCAGGGACTATATTTGATAAGTTATCTAAACTATATGTAAAATAAGGGAAAAGAAATATTTTTACTATTAAAGTAAAACTTATGATTAAAATCACTAAATAAGAAGTTTTTTCTAGTTTATATTGTTTTGTAGAAGTTTTTTCATAGTCCCAGTTTTTGATAATAGAAATTGAAAAATAAAAGGCAATAAAAAGTAAAACAAATAGAACGATTTGTACAAATAAATATATTACGATTTCATTTGAAAGAAGAATACTACTCACAAATCATTCCATTTTTTATATTTATAATTTCATCTACAAAATCAAGCTCTTCAAATATAGGATCATGGGTTGCCACAATAATTGTTTTATTAAGTTTTTTAAACTCTCTTAGGCTTTCTATAAATTTCATAGAATTATCATGGTCTAAATTAGCCGTAGGCTCATCACAAAGAATAATATCAGGATTATTAACTAATGCTCTTGCAATTGCACATCTTTGTTTCTCTCCTCCTGATAGGTTATATACAAGCTCATCTTTTTTGTGTTCAATATTTGCAAGAGTAAGGGCTATTTTACTCATATCATCTATTTGTTTTTGTGAATATCCAAGAGGAATTAAAGGAATAGAAACATTGTCTTTCACATTTAGTTCATTAAATAAATTATATGACTGAAATATAAATCCTAATTTTTTAGCTCTAAAATTAGAAGCATGCAAATCAGGAAGTTTAGCAATACTTTCATCATCAATTTTTATATCACCACTTGTGGGTTTTAATAAAGTTCCAATTATTGATAAAAGAGTTGACTTTCCACTTCCACTAACTCCTTTTAGTATTACACATGATGATGTTTTTATTTGTATATTTATGTCTTTTAAAGCATGAAACTCTTTTTTTGTGTTTTCATTAAATATTTTATTTAGTTTAGTGATTTTTATCATTTCATACTCTCTGTTGAATCTATAATAGCTACTTTCCAAACAGGAATTAAAATAGCACTTAAAAAAGGAATTATAAAAAATAAAAATAGGGTGATTAAAGTACTGATTTCTACATTTGCATTAAAAATAAACTCATTTTGCATATTTGATGAACCTATAAATACATTTTTTAAAATTGGTGCATTTAAGATAAAAACAAAAATATATGCAAAAATACATCCAATAATAAATGCTATAAATGAAACTATAAAGTTTTCCATGATTTTTAGTTTTATAATATCTTTTATACTCCAACCCACAGCTTTCAAGATTCCAATCTCTTTTTTATCTCCTAAGCTAATCATTGAATATCTTTGATATAAAATTAATGTAAAGGTTAAAATAACAATAATAAATAAAATAAGAAAAACTCCACCTTTGTAGTTGAACATATTTTCATACTCTTTTTTAAGATTCTCTTTTTGTAGTATTTTTGTGTTTGAATGTTTTAAAATTAATTGTTCTTTTACATTTTGTCTTTCTAAATTATTTGGAACATTTAGTATTATATCTGTAGCCTCATCATCTTTTATATTTAAAATCTCTTTTGCAAGATTTATATCCATGATTATTAAATCATTGGCTACAAGATTTGCTTCTTTTGGTAAATCTTTAAATATTTTTATCTCTTTTAATTCATTATTTACAAGTTTAAAATCATATGAATCAAAGTAGTGATACTTATCAAACAATTTTTTAATTCCATTTCCAATAATCATAGAATCTTTTTCTAAGAAACTTGAAACTTCTAGTTGTGCTAATAAATCTTTTATATTTTTATTAATAGTTTCTTCAAAAAAATCAACACCTATAATTGTAAAATAAACATCTTCAGGCATAAAGTAGTATTGACCATAAACCCTTTGTTGAACCTTATCAACACCATTTATCCCTCTAAAATCCTCTACCCAAGAAACAGGTGTATATAAAGTTTTTCCACTATTAATTTTTTGAATTACAAAGTCACTTTGATTATTTAAAGTTGAAAAAATTTCTTTTTTAAGTGTTGTTGAAATAAATAGGATTGAAGCACTTAAAAAAACAATTAAAATTGATATTAAAAAAATTGCTATGTGTTTACTTTTATGTTTAGAAAGTAATAAAAATAAAAAGTTAAAAAATACACTATTTTTCATATACAAAATCCAAATAATTAATTTGCAGATTCATGGGATAAATATTATTTGAAAAATCTTTATACTCTTTTATTCTATTTTCATGTATGTTATTTGAAAAAGATATGCTAGGTAGTTGGGTAATAGCACTTATTTTAGATGGATAATTAATTTTTTTACTTGTATTAAGAAAAAATAGGAAGAAAAAAAACAATAAAATCATAGTAATTGAAAAAATAAATTTTTTTGATAAAGTAGTAATAATAAACTCCTTTTAGTCTGAAAAGTATTCTATCTATTTTTAGTTAATTAATAGTTAAAAAAATTCTAATAAATAAAAAAAAACAAATTTATATGTGTTAGTTAATTATTTAAAATTCATAGAAAGGCCTAGAAATGGGTGTTAAGTTATTCTTAATAAGTTATATATAATAAAAAGTATATAATTGCGCGAATGTTTAAGGAGAAGAGATGCCAAATAAAAGTCAAATTGATGAGCTAAAAGTAATTTTACTTGAAAGAAGAGATAATATATTATCTAATATTAATAGTAGCAGATTAAATATTGATCAATTAAAAGAACAAGATATTAAAGATGATTTAGATTATGCTGAACTTGTAAGTGATTCTTTCACAGAAGGAATGATTGCAAATCATCAACTAGAAGAGTTTAAACAAATTGAAGAGGCTCTTGTAAAAATATCGCAAGGTACTTATGGTATTTGTGATATGTGTGGTATTGTTATTCCTTTAGGAAGATTAAAAGCAAAACCATTTGCAAAATTCTGTACAGAATGTAGAACAGTTTATGAACATGAGTTTGTAAAAAGAGCAAAAAATTGATAGAACGATTTTATCCTGCTAATGATAAAGTTTTAAATTTCAAGTTTGTACAAAATGAAGAGGATTTTATAGTAGAAGAACAGGCTATAAAATTTTCTGGTGCAGGAAGTTTTTTAGTTTTAAAAGTAGAAAAATCAAACTGCGATACTTGGGAATTGATAGATAGATTAGCTAAATTTTTAAATATTTATTCAAATGAAATTGGATATGCAGGGTTAAAAGATAAAAGAGCTACAACTATTCAATATATGACTATTCCAAAAAAATACTCAAAAGAAATAAAACTTTTTAAAAATAAAAAAATTACGATACTTGATACTTTTTTACATAATGCAAAATTAAATATTGGTGATTTAGAAGGAAATCGTTTTAAAATTAATCTTCATAAAGTTGAAATTGCAGATGTAAATCATATTCAAAAAATCATAAAACTTATTTCAAGAGATGGTATGCCAAACTATTTTGGTTATCAAAGATTTGGGAAAGATGTTGTTGATAATTTAGCAAAAGCTAAAGATGTTGTTTATGGTGAAGAATTAGTTAAAGATAAAAAACTCTCAAAAATGCTAGTAGCTGCTTATCAAAGTAGTTTTTTTAATGCTTGGCTTGTTGAGAGATTAAAACTTTCAAAAGATTATTTTGATTTAATAGATGGGGATATTTTCTTAGATTTAGAAAAAGATAAAATTTTCACTCCAAAAGCAATTACTGCAAATATTTTAAATGATTTCAAAAATTCTAAAATAACTCCAACAGGACTTCTTCCTGGACGAAAAGTATTTAAAGCTATGGGCAAAGCAAGACAAATTGAAGAAAAGTATGATGATCTATATGTTCAAGAAAAAGGGTATAGAAGAGAAGCTATCGTTTTCCCAAGAGAAATATCTTGTAAATATGATGCTGCTAATAAAGTATGTACTTTGGATTTTATCTTACCTAAGGGTTCATATGCAACAGTTTTAGTTGAGTTTTTAGCTAATAGAAACTTTTCATAAAATCAAAAAAATTTACTAAAAAAAAGGGATATTTGGAAAACCAAATATCCCTTTTTTATTATCAGAATTTTATTTATGGTAGAGTTATATATTGAGAATCAAAATATATTCTATTTCCAATTGCAATCATTCTTTCTTCATTATCAAAGCTAAAGTCATAAATAACACTTGTTGTGAAATCTTCTTTTATGTTGATTAAAAACCCTTGTGATTCAACTGCATATAAAGAATCAGTAAAAGCTAATGCATGGATTTTCGCGTATTTATATTTTTTACTAGCAACTTCATTTAAATTAGGAGTTAACTTTTTAATTTGACCGTCAATTGTAGCTACATAAATATCTTCTTTATTTACAATTACATCTCTTACTTCATAGTCTTTAGATATGATTTCTTTTGGAGAAATTGAAACTATTTTATTTGGACTTGCAACAATAAGTGTTTGCGAACTTTCAATAACATTTAATGAAATTATATTGTTAAATTCGTTATCAGGGTCAACTGCAATATTTTTAATTGACTCATAGTTTATTGATGAAACGATTATAACTTTTCCATTTAAAGTTGGAAATAAAACCAAGTTACCCATAAAATATGGATTAGTGATTCTAGTGTCATTTGCTAAAGAAAGAGGTAAATACTCTTTATATAACGTTTTAGAAGTAGCCATATCTTGTAATTCAATTGTATTGTTTGAATATACAAGTGCTAATTTTCCATCTTTTAAAGATGCTGCAACAACAACATCTTTCATAGGTTTTTCAACATTTCCTACTAATATTTTATCAAGATAGTTTGTGGCAATTACTTTCCCATCTTCTGTAAGATTTAAAAAATCAAATCCTTCTGGTAATTCAACATCAGAAATACCATTTTTTGTTAAGAATCTTTTATCTTCAAGTGTAGCACCAATTTTATTTATTGATGTGATTGATGAAGATAATGACTCTTTACTTAGTACAATGTTATTACTTACATCTTCAGGTTCAAAGTATTTTTTACCAGAACAAGCTGTAAATAAAAGTAGAGCAGAGATTGAAATTAAAATATATTTCATATTTTTTCCTTATTTTGTAAGTAAATAGTGATTTAATAAATTAGCTAACTCAAACGCTTTTGATGTTTGAGGAATTAATTTTAAGACAGTTTTAGCATCTTCATATTTACCTTCGTTTGATAATAATAAAGCCTTATTAAAAAGTGCAAACTCTTTCAATAAAAAATCCCCTTGCATAGATAAGTTACTTAATTCATCAACATTTTTATTTGATAATGCAACTTGATATTCTGCTAGTTCTTTTAATACAGGGATATTTATATCAACAGCTTTATTTTCATTTTTCCCTTGTAAGAATAAAGCAACTTCATAGAGTTTTTCATTTTTATTTTTTAATAATTCAAGTGCTTCTTTATCATTGCTATTTTGAAGTACTTTATTAAAAGCTAGATTTGCTTCTAATTTATTTGATTCATCAACATTTTTTTTAATTACTAAACCAATAGCTCCAATTACAATTATAGCAATACTTGCAAAGATTAATGTTCTGTATTTTTTGTAAAATCTTTCACCTTTTACGAAACTTTCAAGAAATTTTTCTTGGCTATTTAATTCTTCTTTAACATAATCAACATTTTCTTTTATACTCATTTTTATGACCTTTTCAAAAAGTAATTAATATGATACAAAAGTTTTAATAAAATCTTACTTTTATAAACTTTTTTGTATAATATTTCTCTATAAATTTATAAGGTTTTAAAAATATGAAGAAATTATTATTAGCTTCTACATTAGCTGTGGTTCTATCTCAAACTCTTTTTGCAAAAGAGGAAGTTATTGCACCTGAACAATCAAGATTTGAGTCGTTATCAAAATTAACAAAAGTTATAGGAACAGTTGAAAAGTATTATGTTGATGACATAAAACTGCAGGAAATTGTGGATAAATCACTGAAAGGTTTAATGCAAGAACTTGATGCACACTCAAGCTATCTTGATAAAAAAGCCTCTAAAGAGATGAATGTTCAAACTCAAGGTGAGTTTGGTGGTTTAGGAATTACTGTTGGTATGAGAGATGGTGCTTTAACAGTTATCTCACCAATTGATGATACTCCTGCTTTTAAAGCTGGAATAAAACCATTGGATATTATTTTAAAAATTGATGAGACTTCATCAATAAATATGACATTAGATGAAGCTGTTAACTTGATGAGAGGTAAGCCAAAAACTAACATTGTTTTAACAATAGTTAGAAAAGGTGAAACAAAACCATTAGAAGTAAAAATTCAAAGAGATATTATAAAAATTCAATCAGTATTTGCTAAAACTATTGAGAAAGAAGATTTATTATATTTAAGAGTTGCTAGCTTTGATGCTAATGTAACTGAAGATTTAGAAAAAATTATTAATGAAAATAAAGATAAAAAAGGCTTTATCCTTGATTTAAGAAATAATCCAGGAGGATTATTATCTCAAGCAATTGGAGTAGTTGATTTATTTGTTGATAAGGGAATTATTGTTTCTCAAAAAGGTAGAAATGCAGAAGATGAAGAAAAATTTGAAGCATCAAGTTCAAACACTAGAACTAAATTACCTTTAGTGGTACTTGTAAATGAAGGTTCTGCATCAGCTTCTGAAATCGTAAGTGGATCATTACAAGATCACAAGAGAGCTATTGTAGTTGGTGAAAAAACTTTTGGTAAAGGTTCTGTTCAAGCAGTACTTCCAATTGATAATGAAAGAACAGAAAATATTAAATTAACTATTGCAAAATATTACTTACCAAGTGGTAGAACAATTCAAGCAGTAGGGGTTACTCCAGATGTTATCGCAAGTGCTGGAAAAGTTACACAAGCTGAAGATAATGCTTTTAAAATAAAAGAAGCAGACTTAAAAAAACACCTTGAAAGTGAACTTGAAAAAGTAAGTGATGTAAAAAAAGAAGCGAAAACTTTAGAAAATGAAACTAAAAAAGTTATCAATAGTGAAGATGTTTTAGAAGATAATCAATTAAACACTTCTATTGCAATCTTAAAAAGTTTAATTATAATGAATAAGTAGGAGAGTAAATGAAAATTAGTGATATTGTTGCCCTTGGTCTTTGGCCTGATTCAAAAAAAACAACGTCTCAAAAAGGTATATCTGAATTAGAAGATTTAGGATATAACTTATTTTATATCGGTAAAAATGCAGACCTTTACACATGCCCGGGTGAAGATGCAAAAGTATTATTAGTAAGAAGTGATAGATGTTCAGTTTTTGATATTCCATTGAATCTATTAATTGATGGAAAAGGTGTTTCACAAACAGCTATTTCAAATAATGGAGCTGAATTTGCAAAAGAAGCAGGAATTAGAACAGCTATCCTATCTGAAAAAGTAGATCAATCTTTAGCAATCGCACCAAGATGTCAACTTATGGAATTATGTAAACCATTAGAAGCGCAAATTGATGGAGAAGTAGTTCAATTTGAATTAATCTATAGAAACTATTTAACAGGTTCATTATTTGATGCTTGTCAAAATGGAAATGATCCATACGGTTTAAATTTACCTTCAGATTTACCACAATGGTCTAAGTTTGAAACACCAATCTTTACTCCTACAACTAAAGGTATTAAAGATGAACCTTTAAATAGTGAAAAAGTAAGAATTAAATTTCCTGAAATTGTTACAAGTCTTGAAAAGTTATTTAAAGATTTCACAGCATTTGCAGAAGCTAGAGGTATTATTGTTGTTGATACAAAATTTGAAATATTTGTTAACTCAAAAGGTGAATGGGTTTTAGGTGATGAAGTATTAACTCCTGAGAGTTCAAGATTTATTTCAAAAGAAGATTTTGATGCGGCTAATTATATTTCAATGGATAAACAACTTTTAAGAGATTTTGGAAAAGCTAATAACTGGAAAGAAAAATCAAAAGATCTTAAACCTGGTGAAAAATTAGAAGTAAATGTTCCTCAAACTATTAAAGACAAAATTCTGAGTGGATATACAACTATCTTAAATAGATTAAGTAAATAGTTTCAACAAAGGAAGCATTGACTTCCTTGTCTAAAATGCTATAAGGCAGTTTTAGATATAATCGCAAAAATATAAATTGAAGGTGACAAATGAAAGCAATTGTAAATGTAGGATTAAAACAAGGTGTACTTGACGATCAAGGTAAAGCAACGCATCATGCGTTAGATACATTAGGTTTTAAAGATTTAGTTAAAGATGTAAGAATTGGTAAACAAATTATTATAGAATTAAATTCTTCAGATGAAGCAGCAGCAAAAGAAGAAGTTACAAAAATGTGTCAAAAACTTTTAGCTAATACAGTTATTGAAGATTACGATATAGAAATAGTAGGTTAATATGAAAATTTCAGTATTACAATTTCCGGGAACAAACTGTGAATATGATACAAAATACGCTTTTGAGCAATTAGGTTGCGAAGTAGAAATTATTTGGCATAAAGAAAAAAATATTCCTGAAGATACAGATTTATTAGTAATCCCTGGAGGATTTTCTTATGGAGATTATTTAAGATCTGGTGCAATTGCTAGATTTGCAACTATTATGGATTCTGTTCAAGCTTATGCTGCAAAGGGCGGAAAAGTATTAGGAATTTGTAATGGATTCCAAATTTTATTAGAAGCTGGATTATTACCAGGTGCTATGAAAAGAAATGATTCTTTACATTTTATTTCAAAATTCCATACTTTAAAAGTTGTTGATAATGACAATGCTTTCTTATCGTTATTAAAAAAAGATGAAGTATTAAATATTCCAGTAGCTCACCATGATGGAAATTATTATATTGATTCTCTTGGATTAAAAGATTTAGAAGAAAATGGACAAATCCTTTTAAAATACTGTGATAATAATGGTAGTGTTGTAAACATGAATGGTTCAGTATCAAATATTGCAGGTATTTGTAATAAAGAAAAAAATGTTTTTGGTTTAATGCCACATCCTGAACGTGCAATCGAGGAATTATTAGGCTCAACAGATGGTATTAATATGTTGAAAGGTTTTTTACAATAAAGAGATTTTTCTCTTTTTGTAAAAAGAAAAATGAAAAAAACATTTTATCTAATAATTTTATTAAATATTTTCTTATCTATAAATCTTTTTGCTGCAAAAAATTTATATCTTTCTTATAAAAAAGTTCCAAATCAAGCATACAAAAATCAAAAAATAGAAGTTATTGTTAAAGCTTTAATTACAACAAATAATTTTGATACTTTGTCAACATCTTTTTCAGACTCATCAAATGCAAGTGTTTTAAATCCAAATAGCCCTTGGAGAAAAGTATCAAATGATACTTATGAAAATAGTTATTATTTTAAAATAAAGCAAGGTAATTTTAGATTACCAAATATTAGTGTTAAGCTATTGTCAAATGGTTCTACAATTGATGTTAGTGATTTATCAAGCCCTACACTTAGATATTCAGATATTGGTACAGGAGATACTAGATTCTCAGGAATAATAGCTGACAAATTTGTATTAAAAGCTTATAAAACTAAACAATATAATAATAAAGAAGCTTTAACAATAATTGATGTTGATGCGCAAAACTCAAATTTAGAAGATTTTAAATTGCAAGGTATTAGTGAACAAGGTGTTTCAAATATTAAAGATGATGGTGGTACACAAAATCTAGTTTACTATTTTGTTACTCCTATTTATGAGAAAAAAGTTGTTTTTACTTATTATAATTTAGCAACAAAAAGTTTTAAAGATGTAAAGATTCCTTTAATTTTGCAAAATGAATTAGTTAGTACTCAAACGGATTTAAATCCAAATGATTCTAATTTTGAGAAATATAAAAAAATATTTTCTATAGTAATTTTTGTACTATTTCTTATTTTACTTTTAGTAAAAAGAAATAAAATATTAATGGCTTTAACCCTTGTAGCTTTTATTGTTGCACTTTTATATAATTTACCAAATAGTAAGGGAATTGTAAAAAAAGATTCATATATTTATATTTTACCAACTAAAAATTCAACTATATTTTTTAAAGTTGACAGTGATCAAAAAATTGAAATCTTACAAAGAAAAAATGGTTTTATAAAAGTTCTAGGACTTGATAATGATTTTATTGGTTGGATAAAGGAAGATAGTTTTGAAACGAATTAGAGGAATCATACTTTTAATACAATTTTCAATTACAGTAGCAATCACTGTTATTCTAATGTACACATTTAGAAAGCATACTCATAAAGTAATAAAAGCATGGATGTCTTTTCAAATTTTTCTTTTAGGTATTAAAATAGAAACAGAAGGAAAATTAGATAATTCATGTGATATGGTTTTAATGAATCATCAATCTTTACTCGATATTATTGTAATAGAACATATTCATAATAGAGATTTAGCATGGGTTGCAAAAAAAGAGATAGCAGATCTTTTCTTCTTTGGACATATCATAAAAGCTCCAAAAATGATAAGTGTAGATAGGGAAAATAAAGCAGGTTTAATTCACCTTTTAAAAGAAGCAAAAGATAGACTTGATAAAAAAAGACCAATTGCTATGTTTCCAGAAGGTACAAGAAGTGATGGCACTAAAATGTTAAGTTTTAGACCAGGTGCTAAGATGATTGCAAATAAATATAATCTAAAAGTACAACCAATTGTTTTGTTTAATACAAGAAATATTGTTGATTCAAAAAGTTTAAAAGCATCTCCTGGAATTGTAAAAGTTGTTTTTTTAGATCCTATTCAAGCTGATAAAACAACAGATTGGTTTGAACAAACAGAAGAAAATATGAAAGAAACTTTTAATAAAGAGTATAAGAACTATGTCTCTTAGTTGGCAAACAATTTTAGCTATTGGTCTTGGAGGATTTCTAGGAGCAATTGCTAGAGCTTATGCTGTACACTTTACAAATAAACATATACCTATAGAATTTCCTTTAGGAATTCTTCTTGTTAATCTCATAGGCTCTTTTATAATAGGGATTTTATTTGCCTATTTCTCACATTATACGGTTTCAGTAAATCTAAAAGCATTTCTTACAACAGGTTTTTTAGGTGCTTTAACTACATATTCCACTTTTGCTATTGAATCTTATTTACTATTTGGTACTTCAATTTACCTAGCACTTACAAATATTGCATTAAATTTATTTGGCACAATTATTGCAGCAGGTAGTGGCTATAAACTAATCCATTACATTTTAAAATAGTCTTTCAAAAATTCTTTAAGCATTATATAGTTATAATATTCGCAAAATTCATTAGAAGGATAAGTCATGAGTATGCCTGGTGGTATGGAGTGGTTATTAATTGCGTTCGTAGTTTTATTATTGTTTGGTGGTAAGAAAATACCAGAATTAGCAAAAGGTTTAGGTTCTGGAATTAAGAACTTCAAAAAAGCTGTAAAAGATGATGAAGATGAAGTTGCTGAAGTTAAAAAATCAGATGAACTTGAAAAAAAATCAGAAGCTACTACTGCTGATAAAAATGAATCAAAACAAGTATAAGAGAAAGTATTGCAAAATTTAGTAAAAGAATTTATTGAAAAAACTTTAAATACAAGTGTAGTCTTAGAAAAACCAAAAGATATTTCTTTTGGTCATTATGCAACTCCCGTTGCATTTTCTTTGGCTAAAGAATTAAAAAAATCACCTATGACTATTGCTGATGAATTAGTTTTAAAGTTTGAAAACTGTTCAATGTTTGAAAAAGTGGAAGCGGTAAAAGGTTTCATAAACTTTAAACTATCAACTTCATTTTTACAATCATTAGTGGATGATGCATTATCAAATAGAAATGATTATGCAAGACAAGATAAAAAAAATGAAAAAATTCTATTAGAGTATGTTTCTGCAAATCCAACTGGACCTTTACATATAGGTCATGCAAGAGGAGCAATTGCAGGTGATTCACTTGCTCGTGTTGGAAAATATCTAGGTTATGATATTACAACAGAATATTATATCAATGATGCTGGTGCACAAATGGATCTTTTAGGTTTATCTGTATGTTTAGCTGCAAGAGATTTTATATTTAATGAAACAGTTGAATATCCAGAAACTTATTATAGAGGTGATTATCTAATTGATATTGCCAATGTAGTAATTCAAAAGTTTGGAAAAGAAATCATTTATGATGAATCAAAATATAAAGATATAGCATTCTTTTCAAAAGATTTAGTTATGGATATCATAATTAAAGATTTAAAAGATTTAGGTATAGAATTTGATAATTTTGTTTCTGAAAAATCTTTATATCCATCTTGGGATAGTACAAAAGAAGTTTTAGAAAAAAATGGTTCACTTTATGAAAAAGATGAAAAGATTTATCTTAAATCAACTGCTTATGGTGATGATTCAGATAGAGTTGTTGTAAGAGACAATGGAATACCTACATATCTTGCAGGTGATATAATTTATCATAAAAATAAATTTGATAGACCATTTGATAAGTATATAAATATTTGGGGTGCTGATCATCATGGATATATAACAAGGGTTAAAGCTGCAATTGAATTTACAGGTTTTGATTCTTCAAAACTTGAAGTAATTCTTTCTCAAATGGTTCAACTTTTAAAAGGTGGTGAGCCTTATAAAATGAGTAAGCGTGCTGGTAATGTTATTTTGATGTCTGATATCACAGAAGAGATAGGATCAGATGCTTTAAGATTTATATTTTTAACAAGAAAAAGTGATACACATTTAGAGTTTGATATTGATATGTTGAAAAATCAAGATTCATCTAATCCAATTTTTTATATTAATTATGCACATGCAAGAATCAATCAGGTTTTTGTTAAAGCTGGAATTACTTTTGAAGATATAAAAGATATAAGTTTTGAAGGTTTAAATCAAGATGGATTAAACTTAGTTTATGAATCTTTACTTTTAGAATCAATTTTAAATGAAGCCTTTACAAAAAGAGATATGCAAAAAATTACTGAATATTTATATTCATTAGCTTCAAGCATACATAAGTTCTACAATGAACATAAGGTAATAGGTAGTGATGAGCAAAATACTTATTTAAAAGTTCTTAGTATTGCATCATTAAGCATAAATGTTGGATTATCATTATTAGGAATAAAAGCTAAGGAGATAATGTAATGAAATGGGTAATATTAATTTTAGTTATAATTGTTGGTTATGCAATTTATACAGACAATATGGGCGGTGCAAGAGATGCTGCTGGAAATTACAACAAAATTATGAAAGGAGGAGAGAAGTAAATTCTCTCCTTTTTTTATTCCTCTTCTTTTGTACCTAATTTAGATAAAAAATCTTCAAGTGAATATTTTTTTCTATAATTTTCACTCATTAAGTGAATAAACATATCACCTAAATCAATAATAGTCCATTCATCATCTTCATCTACTCTTAAAAATTCTTCACCTGTTGGTTTTAAATCAGTTCTTAAGTAGTTTAATAATGCATATCCATGTTTTGGATTTAATGTTGTAGCAATTACAACATAATCAACTATATAGTCTTTTGATCTTAAATCAATAATTTCTATATTTTCCGCTTTTTTGTCATCTAATATTTTTTTAATGTTTTCTAATCTAGTGCTCAAAAACTTTACCTTTTTTTGTTAAGATTTAATATATCATCTTTAATTTCTCTTGGAATATAATCTAAATTGATTTTTTCTCTTAGTTGTGTTGAACTAATATCAATATTTATATCCAAACATTTAAACTCGTTAGCTTTTTTTGATTCAAATCCAGCTCTAGAAGCAATTACAAATTCTACAAGTTTTTTTAATTCATCATACTTATACCATTTTTCTAAATTTTCCATATTATCTTCACCAATGATTAGATAAATCTTTGATGGATTATATAAATCTTTTAAATAATTTACAGTATTAATAGAATAACTTGGAGCCAGTTGATTTATTTCATAATTGGAAACTTCAACTTGTTCAAATTTTATAAAAACTTTTTTTAATAATTCAAATCTAGTTTGTGGATCTAAATAAAAGCTACTTTTGAAAGGGTTTAGATAAGTAGGAACGACAATTAATTTATCAATATCTAGTTTGTTCAATGCATTTTGTACAATAGCAACATGTGCCAAATGTAATGGGTCAAAACTTCCACCAAATATTGCAATTCGCACCTATTTAAAACCTTTGTAATATACTTAAATATTATTATAGCAATTTTTCGATAAAATATCTACACTTAGATTTATATAAAGGGAAAATATGGCTGTTAAAGTTGCAATAAATGGTTTGGGTAGAATTGGTAGATGTGTTGCAAGAATTGTTGCAAGTAGAAATGATGTTGAATTAGTTGCTGTAAATGCTAGTGGTAGTGAAGAAATGATTCAATATAATCTAAAATATGATACTGTTCATGGTCCTCGACAAGATATAAAAGTTGAAGATGGATATATTTATATTGGTAACGATAAAGCTAAATTATTAAATGAAAGAGAACCTGCTAAACTAGATTTTGCATCATATGGTGCAGATGTAGTTTTAGAGTGTACGGGTGCTTTCTTAACTAAAGAATCTGTTCAAGCGTATATTGACAATGGTGTTAAAAAAGTTGTTATGAGTGCTCCTGCAAATGATGATACCCCTACATTTGTACTTGGTGCAAATGAAGATAAATATGCAGGTGAACCAATTGTTTCAAATGCTTCTTGTACTACAAATGGTTTAGCACCAGTTGCACGTGTACTTGATGATGCATTTGGAATTGAGAAAGGTTTAATGACAACTATTCACTCATATACAAGCTCACAACCTATCTTAGATGGTAAAGATAAAAAAGATCCAAGAAAAGGAAGAGCCGGAGCTACTAACTTAACTCCATCAAGTACAGGAGCTGCGAAAGCTATTGGAAAAGTAATGCCTCACTTAAATGGAAAATTAAATGGTCAAGCAATTAGAGTACCAACTCCAAATGTTTCATTAGTAGATTTAACAGTTACTTTAAATAAATCTGTTACTGCTGCTGAAGTAATTGAAGAATTCAAAAATGCTAGTACTGGAAAATTAAAAGGTATTTTAGGTGTTGATGAAGAGTACAGAGTAAGTTCTGATTTTAATGGTGAAACATTATCAACGGTAGTTCCAATAGATACTATTCAAGTAATCGGTGGAAATATGGTAAAAGTATTATCATGGTATGACAATGAATGGGGATACTCTACAAGACTTGTAGAAATGGGTATTCACGTAGCAACTAAATAATTTTAACTAAGGAAGCATTTTGAAATTACAAGAAATTAAAAATATTGATATATCAGGAAAGAAAATTTTCATTAGATGTGATTTTAATGTACCAATGGATGAGTACAATAATATTACTGATGATAGAAGAATTAGAAGTGCGTTAAATACTATTAGATATTGTATTGACAATGATTGTGCAGTTATTTTAGCTTCACATTTTGGAAGACCAAAAGGTGGATTTGAAGAAGAATTCTCATTACAACCAATTGCAAAAAGATTACATACTCTTTTAAAACAAGAAATAAAAATGGCTCCAAGTATTATTTGTGACGAAACAATACAAATGGCAAAAGAATTACAAGCTGGTGAAATTTTATTATTAGAAAATATGAGATTTGAAAAAGGTGAAACTACAAATGATGAGGAATTAAGTTCTAAATTAGCTTCAATGGCAGATGTTTATATTAATGATGCTTTTGGAGTTTCTCATAGAGCCCACTCATCAGTTGAAGGGATTGCCAAATATTTTGATATGGAGCATAAAGCTGCAGGATTTTTGATGGCAAAAGAAATTAAGTTTTTCCATCATATTGTTCATAATCCAAAAAGACCTTTTATATCAATTGTTGGTGGATCAAAAGTTTCAGGAAAATTAGAAGCATTACACAATCTAGTACCAAAAGTAGATAAAATCATTATTGGTGGAGGAATGGCATTTACATTCTTAAAAGCTTTAGGACATGAAATTGGTAACTCTTTAGTTGAAGAAGATTTAATTCCAGAAGCTGTTAAAATTATGGAACAAGCAAAACAATTAGGTGTTAAACTTTATTTACCAGTTGATGTTGTTGCAGCAGAAGCATTTAACGCAGAAGCAATAGCAAAAATTGTAACTGTTCAAGAAATACCAAAAGATTGGATGGGACTTGATATTGGACCTGCAAGTGCTTTATTATTCTCAGAAGCTTTACAAGATGCAAACACTATTTTATGGAATGGACCAATGGGTGTTTATGAAATGGATAAATTTGCAAAAGGAAGTACAAAAATTTCCCATGCAGTTGCATCATCATTTGCTACAACAGTAGTAGGTGGAGGAGATACAGCTGACCTTGTAAGAGTTACAGGTGACGAAGATGAAATGACATTTATATCAACAGGTGGGGGAGCTTCTTTAGAGTTAATCGAAGGTAAAATTTTACCAGGTGTTAAAGCTTTAGTAATTGAGGACGACAACGAATGATAATTGCAAGTAATTTCAAAACTAATCATACAAGACAGTCAACGGCTTTATTTGTAAATGAAGTTAATGATTATATAAAAAAGAATAATATTTCAAGTGAAGTTTTTGTTTTCCCAACAGCTACTTCTCTTGATTCTTTTGAGGTAGTTTCAAATTTCTCTATAGGTGCACAAAATGCTTATCCAATAGTTACTGGATCATTTACAGGAGAAATAGGAACTTCTCAACTTGATGAGTTTGGAATTAAAACAATTTTAATAGGTCACAGTGAAAGAAGACATATTTTAGGTGAAACACAAAATAAAATTGCTAAAAAATATGACTTTTATAAAGAGTTAGGATATAAGATAATTTATTGTATTGGTGAACCTTTAGAAGTTAAAAATAAAGGACTTGATCAAACATTAGAGTATATTTATGAACAGTTTAATGAAATTGATACAAAGTATGAAAATCTTATTCTAGCTTATGAACCTGTTTGGGCTATTGGAACAGGAGTTACTGCTACTAATGATGATATAGAAAATATACATAGAGCAATTAAAGAAAAATTTCCAAAACCACTTTTATATGGTGGAAGTGTAAAAGTAGAAAATGTAAGAGAAATTTGCCAAATACCAAATGTAGATGGTGCATTAATTGGAACAGCTTCTTGGAAAACGGAAGATTTTATACAAATATTAGAAAATACAAAGGATTTATAAGATGTTTATGAAGGGTAAAAAAGGTGTAATTTTAGGAGTTGCAAATGATAAGTCTATTGCTTATGGTATTGCAAAAGCTTGTATCGCTCAAGGTGCACAAATTGCATTTACATATTTAAATGATTCTTTAAAAAAAAGAGTTGAACCAATTGCAGCAGAATTTGGAAGTGCTGATTTTGTATATCCTTGTGATGTTTCAAATCCTGATGAAATCAAAGCTTTAAAAGAATCACTTGAAAAAGATATGGGACAAATTGATTTTATTGTTCACTCAATTGCATTTGCTCCAAAAGAAGGATTATCTGGAAGATTTTATGATATTTCAAAACAAGCTTTTGATATTGCAATGGATGTCTCTGTTTACTCTTTAATTGAAGTAGTAAGAGAATTAAAACCATTATTAAGTAATAACTCTTCTGTATTAACTCTAACATATTATGGTGGAGCAAAATATATTCCAAACTATAATCTAATGGGTGTTGCAAAAGCAGCTCTTGAAATGACAACTAAATACTTAGCAGAAGATTTAGGACGTGATGGAATTAGAGTAAATGCTATAAGTGCTGGTCCTATTAAAACTTTAGCAGCAGCAGGAATTGGTGAATTTAGATTTATGCTTAAATGGAATGAAGCTCATTCTCCATTAAAGAAAAATGTATCAATTGACGAAGTTGGAAACTCTGGTATGTATTTATTATCTGATTTATCAAGTGCAGTAACAGGTGAAATTCATTATGTTGATTGTGGTTATAACATTATGGGAATGCCAGCAACTTCATTTGATGAAAACGGCAAACAGACTATCGCCTGGAACGGAGAAAAATAGCTATAAAGCGTAAGCTTTTGGCGAATTTCTGCGTTGACAAGTCAATTTTAAATACTCACTTACTTTAGTAAGCTCCTATTTTAAATTTACTTGTCGCCTTGAACTTCACTCAAAATCTCACACTTTATAACTATTTTTTTTAGTTTTAGTGTGATTTTTTAATTAAAAAGATTTTACTTTTAAATTTAATGAAATTTTAAATTAAGATTTTAAAAATAGGACAATTATAAAAATGAGTATAAATTTTAAAGAGTTAGCAAATAAATATCAAACACCTTATTATGTGTATGATTTTGATCATATTACAAAACAATATGAGGAATTAAAAGGGGCTTTTAAAGCTAGAAAATCACTTGTTGCATATGCTGTTAAAGCAAATTCAAATCTATCTGTGATTAAGCATTTAGCACAACTTGGTGCAGGTGCAGATTGTGTTAGTATTGGTGAAGTAAAACGTGCTTTAAAAGTTGGTATTGCTCCTTATAAAATCATTTTTTCAGGGGTTGGAAAGATTGATTCAGAAATTAAAGAAGCTTTAGAACTTGATATTTTAATGATAAATGTTGAAAGTGACGCTGAGTTAAATAGAGTTGAAATTATTGCTGCTGAACTTGGAAAGGTTGCTAGAATTTCTATTAGAGTAAATCCAAATATTGATCCTCAAACTCATCCATATATTTCAACTGGTTTACATGAAAATAAATTTGGTGTTGATATTGATACAGCAAAAAGAATGTATATCCAATGTAAAAACTCACCTAGTTTAGACCCTGTTGGAATGCACTGTCATATTGGTTCTCAATTAACTCAATTACAACCAATTAAAGAGTCTGTTAAAATAGTTGCTGATTTAGTAAGAAACTTAAAAGCTATAAAAATCGAATTATCATTTATGGATATTGGTGGTGGTTTAGGTATTGTTTATAAAGATGAAGTTTTAATTGATACAAAAGAGTATGCACAAAGTGTATTAGATAATATGTTTGGTTTAGATATTACAATCATTTGTGAACCAGGAAGATTTTTAGTTGGAAACTGCGGAACTTTTGTAACAAAAGTTTTATATGAAAAAATTAATGGAAACAAAAGATTTATTATTGTTGATGGAGCTATGAATGATTTAATTAGACCATCTCTATATAATGCATATCATAAAATTGAAGTTTTAAATGACAATCAAGAGTTTTCAGATTGTAATCTTGTAGGTCCTGTTTGTGAAAGTGGTGACTTTTTTGCTAAAAATGTAGAATTACCAAAAACTGAACATAATGATTTAGTAGCTATTTATTCTGCTGGTGCTTATGGATTTACAATGGCTAGTAACTATAATACAAGAGGAAGAGTTGCTGAAATTGCAATTGAAAATGGAAATGATAGATTAATTAGAAAAAGAGAAACTTTTGAAGATATAATTGCTTTAGAAGAAGAGTTTATTAAATAATTTATATTAAAAGGTTTTATATGAGTGAAGAGGGATTATTAGACTTAAGAAATAAGCTTGATAATATTGACAATAAACTTTTGGAATTAATCAACGAAAGAATGCATATTGTTCATCAAGTTGGTGCTTTAAAAGCAAAAAGTGGTGGAGCAATATATAGACCTGAAAGGGAAAAAGCTATTATTGATAGATTGGAAAAAATCAATAGTGAAAATAATGGTTTATTAAATAGAAGTGCCATTGAAGCACTATTCTTAGAGATTTTTGCAATTTCAAGAAATATTGAATTACCTGAAAATATAGCTTATTTAGGACCTGAAGGAAGTTTTACTCATCAGGCTGCTGAAGGAAGATTTGGAGCTATGAGTTCATATATTTCAGTTAGTTCTATAAAGGGTGTTTTTAGAGAAGTTAACACTAAAAAAGTAAAGTTTGGTGTGATTCCTATTGAGAATTCATCAAATGGAATCGTAACTGATACAATTACTTGTTTAAGTGAATATAATTTAAAAATTATTGCTGAAGTTGTATTGGATATTCATCATACACTTGCAACTACTTGCGATAAAATAAAAGATATAAAAAGAATATATTCAAAAGATATCGCTTTTGATCAGTGTAGAAAATTTTTAACAAATATGGGTCTTGATGAAGTTGAACAAATACCAGTTGAATCTACAACAAAAGCTGCGAAACTAGCTGCACGTGAACCTGAAACTGCTGCTATTTGTGCACATGTTGGGGCAAAGTTACATAATCTTCCTATTCTATTTGAAAATATTGAAGATAAAGACAATAATAAAACAAGATTCTTTATAATAAGTGATTTTGAAAATGCTCAAAGTGGAAATGATAAAACATCAATTTTAGTAAAATTACCAGATAGACAAGGTGTATTAGTTGAATTTTTAACAGATTTTAATAATGCTGGAATAAATTTAACAAAAATTAAATCACATATTGTTGAAGGAAATTCAATTTTCTTTATTGATTTTGATGGACATAAAGATGATGAAAATGTTAAAAATATCCTACTAAAATACAAAAATAGTGTTAAAGTATTAGGATCGTATGTTAAAGAAATAAATGATATTTAGGAAATAAAGATGCAATTTAATAAAGTATTAGAAAATGTTACAACTTATGAAGCTGGAAAACCAATAGAACTAGTTGTAAGAGAGTATGGTGTAAAACCTGAAAGTGTAATCAAATTAGCTTCAAATGAAAATCCTTATGGAACAAGTCCAAAAGTTACTGCAAAGATTCAAGAATTAGCAAAAAATATGTTTGTTTATCCTGATGATTCAATGTATGAATTAAAAGAAGCATTAGCAAATAAATTTGAAGTTGAAAGTTCAAATGTAATTATTGGCTCTGGAAGTGACCAAATTTTAGAATTTTGTGTACATGCAAAATGTGAAAAAGATTCAAAAATTTTAATGGCAAAAACAACATTTGCAATGTATGAAATTTATGGAAAACAAACAGGTGCAACTATTATTAAAACTGAAGATGATCAACATAATCTTGAGCAGTTTTCAAAATTATATAAAGAGCATGGAGCTGATGTTATATTTTTATGTTTACCAAATAATCCATTAGGTGAATGTGTAGATAAAGATGATGTTTATGCTTTTTTAGAGACAATAGATTCAAATACATTAGTTGTAGTTGATGGAGCTTATCAAGAGTATGCATCTTTTAAAGATGAGAAAAAAAGAATTGTAGCTAAAGATTTAATAACTAAATTCCCAAATACAATCTATTTAGGAACATTTTCTAAAGCTTATGCTCTTGGTGGAATGAGAGTTGGTTATGGTATTGCTCAAGCTAATATTATAAAAACTTTATATAAATTAAGAGCTCCATTTAATATTACAACTTTAACGCTTGCAGCTGCTATTGAAGCACTTAAAGATGAAGAGTTTGTAAATGAGTGTATTGCAAAAAACTTTGAAGAGATGACAAGATATGAAGAGTATGCAAAATCTAAAGGATTTGAATATATTCCTTCATACACAAATTTTATTACAATTAAATTTGCTGATAAATTTGTTTCAAAAGAAGTTGCTCAAAAACTTCTTGAAAGAGGAGTAATTGTAAGAGATTTAACTGGTTATGGTCAAAATGCAATTAGAATTACAATTGGAAGAAATGAGCAAAATACAAAAGTATTTGAACAATTAGACGAAGTATTAGAAAATTTAAAATAAAGTATTGAAGAAATGGAAATAAAAGATAAATCACTAAAAGAGTTAGAAACATTATCACAAGAGATAAGAGATAGAATTATTGATGTGGTATCAAGGAAGGGTGGACATTTTTCATCTACACTTGGGGCTGTTGAATTAACTCTTGGTATGCATTATGTATTTGATGCATATAGTGATCCTTTTATTTTTGATGTATCTCATCAGTGTTATCCCCACAAACTTTTAACAGGACGTTGGGAGGAGTTTGAAAGCATAAGACAATTTGGTGGACTTAGTGGTTTTACAAAACCAAATGAGAGTAGTGCAGATTATTTTGTAGCTGGACATAGTTCAACTTCTATTTCATTGGCTGTGGGAGCTGCTAAGGCAATTGCTTTAAAAAAAGAAAATAGAGTACCAGTTGTTATGATTGGTGATGGTTCTATGACTGCTGGAATGGTTTATGAAGCGTTAAATGAGCTAGGTGATATTAAACTACCTGTTGTAATTATTTTAAATGATAATGAGATGTCAATTGCAAAACCTATTGGAGCAATTTCTAAATATCTTTCAAAAATTCTAGCTGGAAAATATTATCAAGGGTTTAAAGGAAAAGTTGATAAATTTATTAAAAATAATATGCCAGAAGGTACAACTTATATAGCAAAAAGAATGGAAGAAGCTTTAAAGCTTATTACTCCTGGTATTTTATTTGAAGAGATGGGGATTGATTATATAGGTCCTATTGATGGTCATGATATTGATGAAATAATTGATACTTTACAAATTGCAAAAGCAATGAATAAACCTGTTATTGTACATGCAAGAACAGTAAAAGGTAAAGGTTATAAAATTGCAGAAGGTCAACATGAACATTGGCATGGAGTTGGACCTTTTAATGTGGAAGATGGAGCATTTGTAAAAAAAGAAGCACCAAAAGCAGCAACGGCTGTATTTGCAGATGCTTTATCATCTCTTGCATGTAAATATGATAATGTGGTTGGAGTAACAGCTGCGATGCCAAGTGGAACGGGTATAAATAAACTTATGGATAAATTCCCAGATAGATTTTGGGATGTGGCAATTGCTGAACAACATGCTATTACTTCAATGGCTGCTATGGCAAAAGAAGGATTTAAACCATTTATCACTATATATTCAACTTTTCTTCAAAGAGGATTTGATCAAATAATACATGATGTTTGTATTATGAATCTTCCTGTTGTTTTTGCTATGGATAGAGCAGGAATTGTTGGAAATGATGGAGAAACACATCAAGGTGCATTTGATATTTCATTTTTAAGATTTATTCCAAATATGATTTTATTTGCTCCTCGAGATAATAAAACTTTGGTGGAAGGTTTAGAGTTCGCCTATACTTTAACATCTCCATGTGCAATTAGATATCCAAGAGGAGCCTTTAAAGAGCTTGAATATGATTCCACTGCATTTACCCTAGGGAAAGCAGAACTTTTAAAAGATGGTAGTTCAAACAAATTATTCATAGGATATGGAGCAGGGGTTAGCCGAGCTATTGATACTGAATCTTTACATAATGATGATATAGCTATTTTGGATTTAAGATTTGTAAAACCTATTGATAAAGATACTTTAGTTGAACTTTCTAAAAAATATGATGATTGGTATGTTTTTTCTGATTCTCAAAAACAAAGTGGAGTTGCAAGTGCAATTTTAGAAGTTTTAAATGATGAAAAAATTAAAAATGTCCAAGTAACAAGTTTTGAGTATAGAGATAATTTTATAGAGCATGGTGATACTAAAATAATCGAAGAGAGTCTAGAATTATTACCAGAACAACTTGTATTAAAGGTGAAATAATGAATGATAACTTTACAAAATTACTACAAAATTCTTCACAAGAAGAAATAATAAAAGTTTTAGAAGATAAGCTAAAAAATAGTGAAGAACCCGATTTTTGGAAAGAAAAAATCATTCCTTTTACTGAAGCTATTTTATCTGTATTACTACCTTTAAAAGAACAAAATATCCTATTTAATCCAGAAGGACAAATTGTAAATACAATAGATAGTGAACTTTTTTTTAGATGGAGTGATTTAGTTTGTTTAAAAACATTGGCTTTTATTATCCAAGAAAGTAACGAAAAAAATGAATTAGTAAGAACTGATTACAATAATGTTAAATATAGTTATATCGATCTTGAAAAGTTAGGAACTTATCTATCTTCAAATAGAGTTAATATAATAGATGAAGATAGTTTAGATTTTCCAATGTCTATTTATAATTTACATCAAGGAATGATTACAATAATAAAAAATCTTTTAAATTAGTTATTTTGTAATCGTAGTTTTTCTTATATGTTAAAGAAAGAATTTTAATTTCTCTACACATAATCCCATGGCTGTGCTTTCAAATCCAATAACATTTTTTATATAAGGTTTACAAAATCCTTCAACCATAATAGCTCCTGCTTTTCCAAAGCATTCTCCTGAGTCTAAATACTCTTGCATATGTTTTTTATCAAAAGGTAAAAATTCATATGTTGTAACTGAAATATCAATAATTTCTTTTTCTTTTGATTTATAAATCATACAAGTAATAACAGAAGTTTTATTTCCACTTTGAAGTTCTAGCATGTTTTTAGCATCAGCCAAATCTTTTGCTTTTCGTAAAAGTTTTCCTTCACACGTTACAACAGAATCAGCAACAAGTAGGGGCATATCAACTATTCCATATTTTTTATATAGTTCTTCAAATTTTCCCTTTGTTGCTTCATAACAAAAAGATTTTGGATTTATTGTTTTAATTGAGTCTTCATCAAAATTACCACCATTTTGAATAAAATCAATTCCATAATTTTTAAGAATAATTGCACGTGTTGGTGAATTTGAACCAAGTCTAATCAATTTATACCTTTTTTTATTTGAATTATACTCAATTTGTATATAATTGCTTTTTAAAAAAATTATCAATTATTAGTAAAGAAGAAAATAGATTAGATGAAATATTATATATTTTTAGTTTTAGCAGTTTTATTTTGGTCAGGAAATTTTATTACAGGTAGATATATATCAACTAGTATCGAGCCCATGCAATTATCATTTTATAGATGGTTTTTTGTTTTGGTTTTATTGCTTCCATATATTTTTATTAATTACAAAGATTTAATATTAGGATTTAAAAAAGATTCTTTACTTCTTGTAGTTTTTGGTGCCTTTGGAATTGCTGGTTTTAATACTTTTTTATATTACGGCTTACAAACTACAAGTGCTACAAATGCACTTTTAATAAATTCAAGTACCCCAATTTTTATAATACTAATTTCAAGTATTATATTTAGAATTGCAATTACGAAAATACAAATATTGGGTGTGCTTTTATCAACATTAGGTGTTTTATATCTTATTTTGAAAGGGGATATAAATCATATATTAGAACTAAATTTTACTCCAGGTGATTTATGGATTCTTTTAGCTGCACTTGATTGGGCAATTTATTCGGTACTATTAAAATTTAAACCAAAAGACTTAAGCTCTTTTTCTTTTTTAACAATTACAAGTTTTATTGGTGTAATGATTTTATATATTGCATTTATATTACAAGGTTATAGCCTAGAGTTTAGTTTTTTATCAAATAAAGAAGTTTTATATTCACTTATTTATATAGTAATATTCCCTTCAATACTATCATTTTATTTTTGGAATATGGCAACTATTGAAATAGGTGCTAATAAAGCTGGACAATCTGCTCACTTGATGCCTATTTTTGGAGCAATTTTGGCTTATATATTTTTAGGAGAAGTTTTAGAATTTTATCATATAGTGGGAATTGTTCTAATAGCTATTGGAATATATTTAACTATGTTTTTTAAAAAAGTTAAGTAAATGAATAAATCAAATATTGCTGGAATATTAATCTTTCTATCATTTATAATTAGTATATATTCATATTTTTTCCAAAAAGATTTATTAATAGTTTCAGGTTCT
Organism: Arcobacter acticola; assembly: GCF_013177675.1. Lineage (NCBI taxonomy): Bacteria > Pseudomonadati > Campylobacterota > Epsilonproteobacteria > Campylobacterales > Arcobacteraceae > Arcobacter > Arcobacter acticola. Next base: position 2,711,919 of record NZ_CP042652.1, on the reverse strand, counting down.
TTTTCATGGTTTGCTTTTATTTTATTGTTTTCAAGTTTAAAAAATAAAAAATTTCTTTATACTCTTTTTGCATTAAGTTTTTTAACTTTTTTACTTTGTATTGTAAATGATTACAAAATTGACTTCTATAAGGTTTTTACTGTAAATCAATACCTAATTACCCTTTTAATAGCAGTTGGCTTTCTAAGGCTAATTGCAACGCCTAAAAAAGCAAAAATAAAAGAACTTCCAAAAGGTGAAGCTTCATTTTTAAAAACATATTTAGGCGTTCATCTTTTTGGTTCTGTAATTAATCTATCTTCTCTTATTTTAGTTGCAGATAAAATGTATAAAAAAGCATCTTTGACAAATACTCAAATAGTTTTACTTACAAGAGCATTTGCAAGTGATGCTTATTGGTCACCTTTTTTCGTTGCTTTTGCAGCAGCTATTACTTATGCACCAAAATTAAATACCTTAACTATAGTTTTAAATGGTATTGTTTTGGCTTTAATTGGGTTTTTAATTACATATTTAGAAGTAAAAAAAGATAAAAAATTTAATTTAATTGAATTTAGAGGTTATCCAATTTCTTTTGATACTATTTATCTGCCTATAATCTTAGCTTCTTTTGTTTTACTTACTCATACATTTTTCCCTGAGATAAAAGTCATAATTTTGATATCACTATTTTCATTTGTATTAACAATTATTGTTATACCAGTTAAATATAGTTATTTAAAATCTAAAATAAAATTAAAAAATCATATTTTAGAAGAACTACCAAAAATGAAGACGGAATTATCTTTATTTTTAGTTGCTGGTATGTTTGGTATTTTGGTCGGTTCTATCCTTTTAGGATTAAACTTCCAAGTTCCCTTTAAAGAATTCGATTGGTTCGTAGCCTCAATTTTATTAGCAATTTTTATTATATTAGGATTTGTTGGTATTCATCCAATTATTACAATCGCAGTAATCGGAGACTTTTTAAGTGGAGTAAACCATACATTATTGGCTATTACTTTTTTAATGGCTTGGTCAACTACTGTTTCAACTTCACCATTTTCAGGTTTAAATCTTACAATTGTGGCTAGATATAATTATGATGCAAAAGAAATACTAAAATTAAATATATTTTATGCAATAAAAATGTACTTAGTTTGTACATTTTGTTTATTTATTTTATCAAATTACATTTTGATGTAAGAAAATCATACAATTATCATATAACTTTTGTAAAATTATTTCAAATAAGGCCTAGCGTATTTCATTTGTATCCTTTCTGCTTCCTAAATTACAAATTACTTGCGTTTACCTTATTTTTTACTAAACTTTCCCCACATTTTTCATCTTCTTTTTATGTTTATTTTTAATATTTAAGTAATTGAACTCTTTAGAGTATTCTTTAACATTTAAATATAGATATATATGGTTTATTTTTAATTGCAGTAGTATGAAGTTTTTTAGAAAGAGACTTTAAAAGCCTCTTGAGTAGTTTGATTCTTTTAGATTTTAGAAGAATTAATCAATAATTCTTCTAGATGTCCAGTAGTTCTTTTTATAAAAAGGTTTATCAAGGCTTGTATATTTAACACCTTTTATTGATGAGTGTAAAAATTTATTATTCCCAACATAAATACCAACATGTCTATCTGTTTTCCCTGTTTTAAAGAAAACTAAGTCACCTGGCTGAAGTTCTGATCTTGCTACTTCTACGCCTTCATTAACCTGTGTTCTTGTAGTTCTTGATAACTCTATACCAAATTTATCTTTATAAATTTTTTGAGTAAATGCTGAACAATCTATCCCAGTTTTTGATATCCCACCCATTTTATATTTTACATTTTTCCATTCATTATAAAACTCTGTAAAAGCTTGTTTTTTTATAGGTGTTTCATCTACTTTACTTATTTTTGTATCAGTAATTTCTTCTTTATCTTCTGTCAGTACAAGCTTTTTGTACTCTTCTGGAGTGATGATAGGCTCATATTTAGCAATAGGCTTGTTTTTTACTTTTTGATTTTTTGATTCATACAAGTTTTTATATTCACTATATGAAAGAGTTATTTCATTTGGTCTAACTTCATTAGAGTTCACTTGAACATCTTTATTACTACATGCTGTAAATAGCAACACTACAGGTAAAAGTAGAAAGGTTTTCTTGATCATTATTACTCCTTGATTTTATTAATTTATTATTCTTTGGGCTTTCCAATAATTCTTAGCAAAGTAAGAATTATTTAACTCCGAAATTGTTACACCATTACTTGTAGAAGCATGCATGAATTTCCCATTTTCCATATAAATACCTACATGTTTAGTTCTTCCTGTTTTGAAAAAAACTAAATCTCCAACTTCAAGTTCATCTTTATTTACTTCTTTGCCAACCTTCGCTTGTAATAAAG